>NZ_JBFWMI010000020.1:27496-42104 GCF_050251695.1 Macellibacteroides sp. | reverse complement strand
TTGCCGTTTTACTCATGGTCTTGTTGTCCACCCTGGCCGTAAGCAAGCATGTAGAAGGGATGGATATGCTGGATAGTGTGGTTAAACTGGGTGTATTTTTACTCTTCAGCTTTGTAACGGGTATTTATATACTGCCTACATTCTTACGTGTTGCCAAAAGATTCCTCAACGACGAAACCCTGCTGATTGTTAGTGTAGGCTTATGTCTGGGGATGGTAATCCTTGCAACTAAATCGGGATTCTCATCGGCCCTGGGAGCCTTCGTCATGGGCTCCATACTTGCCGAAACCATCGAGGCAGAACGCATCGAGCACGTTGTTAAGCCGGTTAAAAATCTGTTCGGGGCCATCTTCTTCGTATCCGTGGGGATGCTAATCGAACCCGAACTGCTCTGGCAATACAAGCTACCTATCCTCTTCATCACACTGGCAGTAATACTTGGTCAGATTCTTTTCTCCGGATTTGGCATACTCTTATCCGGTCAGCCGCTTAAAATAGCCATTCAATCGGGATTTGCTTTGGCGCAGATCGGCGAGTTTGCCTTTATCATCGCATCGTTGGGATTGTCGCTCAAGGTAACAGACAACTTCCTCTACCCCATCGTTGTAGCGGTATCCGTGATAACTACATTCCTCACACCCTATATGATACGGCTGTCGGAACCCGCCTATGTGTATGCCGACAAGCATATGCCTAAATCGTGGAGGCGCTTTTTCGACCGATACTCATCCGGGGGATCAACAATCAAACAGAAAAGTACGTGGAACAAGCTGCTGAAAGCCCTGATGCGAATCGTTGTGATGTATTCTGCCGTATCGGTAGTACTGATCCTGCTGTGGCTGCGCTTTGTAGCCCCCCTCATTATCAGGAGTACACAGGGCATTTTCGGAGAGATCATCTCCCTGGTCCTTATTCTGCTTATCATTTCGCCGCTGCTCAGAGCCATCATGATGAAAAAGAATCATTCCGAAGAGTTTCAGGAACTTTGGCAAGACAGTAAATACAACCGCGGATCGTTGGTATCCCTTATTGTTTTACGCATCATACTCTGCATCGGGATCGTTATGATACCCATCATCAAGCTTCTCAATATCACATTCGGATTGGTTGTCGCCATTGCTGCGGCCTCCATCCTGATATTCATTTTATCCAAACGGCTTAAAAAGCATTCCATACAGATAGAACGACACTTCTTCCGGAACCTGGCCGCCCGTCAGGAAGAGATGGAAAGGCGTTCACCCATCAAGCAGCACTTTGCGAACCACTTGCTGGCCCGCGACCTCCACTTAGCCGATTTCGAGATCAGACAGGCCTCCCCCAGTGTTGGCAAAACACTGAAGGAGCTTAATTTCCGACAGAAATGCGGGGTGAATGTGGTAACTATCATCCGGGGCGAACAACGTATCAACATACCCGGTGGCGACGAGAGGCTATACCCTTTCGACAAATTAATTGTGGTAGGCACCGACAAAGAGCTTGAGTCTTTCCTGCAATACACAGAAGAACGATACAGACAGAATCAATCCGTGCTGCAGAAAGAAGAGGTGAAGGAGGTTAGCATGGAACAGTTTGTAATTAGTGCTGGCTCCAAACTAATCGGACTGTCCATACGCCAGTCGGGTATCCGCGATAACGCAGCCTGTCTGGTTATCGGTATCGAACGGGGTGTATCTTCCGTGATGAACCCCTCTCCAGACACCATCCTTGAAGAAGGAGACATTGTCTGGATTGTTGGCGAACGGGATAAGATGGTTAAATTAAGCGAAGGAGAAATTGTTGGATCCTAAAACAGTAAATAACAAAATACAGAAATATATGAAATTCATTGGAATTATTCCCGCACGGTATGCATCTACCCGCTTTCCGGGCAAACCCCTGGCTCAGATGGATGGCAAACCTATGATTCAACGGGTATACGAACAGGTAAAAGAGGTACTTGATGCGGTATGGGTGGCAACAGACGATACACGCATCGAAGCTGCAGTAAAGGCTTTTGGAGGGAACGTGGTGATGACTTCCACCGAGCACCGCAGCGGCACCGACCGTTGTCACGAGGCGTACACACTTGTAGGTGCAGGTTACGATGTGATAATAAACATTCAAGGTGACGAACCGTTTATCCAGCCCGCACAGATAGAAAGCTTGAAGTCATGCTTCGACAACGACTCCATCGACATAGCAACCCTTGTGAAACCATTCCAGGGCAACGATTCCTTCGAGGCATTAAGCAACGTAAACAGTCCCAAGGTTGTACTTAACAAGAACCAGGAAGCCCTGTACTTTAGCCGGTCCATCATTCCGTACCTGCGCGGCAAAGAGCAACAGGAATGGATTGCCAGCCATACTTACTTTAAGCACATCGGACTTTACGCCTACCGTGCTGATGCCCTGGCAGCCATCACCCGTCTACCTCAATCTCCGCTGGAGATAGCCGAAAGTCTGGAACAACTCCGCTGGCTCGAAAACGGATTCAAGATTAAGGTAGGCATCACCCAGCAGGAAACCATCGGCATCGATACACCCGAAGACATGGAAAAGGCGCTGCAATTCTTAAGAAACAGATAATAATCCGACTTCTGTCCAGAAAAATCCGACATTGTCCATAAGATTTCGATACTGTCCATAACATTGTGTTAATGAAGACTACAAGACATAAAGTTTGTAGTTATTTATATCTTTGATAAAGGAATTAATATGGATAGTCCCTGAAATTCCAAAAGAATAGGGCGGCGGTGAAATCCTGCCGCCCTATTCTTCTTTGGTAATACAATCCAATAGTGTCCCATAAGTCTGTTTACTTTTAGATTTCCCATAATCAGCTTATATTAAATTGCATAAAAGGTCTATTTAGAATTTTATGGGGACACTAGTGAATACAAACAGTATTTCAACGACCGGTTCTACCTGAAACTACAAGACACCAGGTGATCATTCACATACCCAACCGCCTGTAAATGCGCATAACAGATAGTGGTTCCGAAGAATTTAAAACCTCTCTTCTTCATATCTTTACTGATGCGATCGGACAAATCCGTTGATGCCGGAACATCAGAAAAACTGCTCCAATGGTTAACAATGCGCTCACCGCCAGGCAAAAAAGAGCGCAGATAAGCACAAAAGGATCCGAACTCTTCCTGCACCTTTATAAAGCAACGTGCATTGGAGATGGTCGACTCAATCTTCCGTCTGTTACGAATTATACCCTGGTCCTGCATCAAACGCTCCACATCCTCTTCTGTAAATCCGGCCACTTTGTGTACGTCGAAATCCGCAAAAGCCCTTCTGTAATTCTCTCTGCGACGTAAGATGGTAATCCAGCTCAACCCCGCCTGCGAGCTTTCCAGTACAAGGAATTCAAACATTGTAGGGTCGTCGTTCACCTCACGCCCCCATTCCTGATCGTGGTAGGTTGTATACAAAAAATCTGTACCGCACCAACCGCATCGAACTATTCCATCAGATTTTTCCATAAACGTATTTTTTTACTTATTTGCAAAGATAGAAAACTGCATGAAACAAATCACACCGGGTTTATTATTATATATAAATCAGACTTCCGGTTTATATATGGATACTGAAAGGACAAATAAAATAACCCCTACATACATTGTTAGCTATTTTTAAACATTCCCCCCTGTATTTTTACCTTTAATAGGTTTGCACATTCAAATAAAGGTGTAAATTTGCACTCAAATATGTTGTACAACATATTTATAAAATATATAAATTAGGACTAACATGAAAAAGTTTATTAAAAATTGCATGGAGCAATTAGGTAAAAACATTTTACTAGAATGGGGTTATTATTCTGAATAATCCCTTTTTTATTGTATCGAATCCTATTTAAGGAACTTTATTCCGGTATAAATAACCGGCACTTTCCTTATCCAAACCACCCTTCAAACCACACCAAATCACCATATATAAGCATTGACTTCAGCTTATTTTCAACATTTTAACTAAAAAACAGACTAAAACAGTCAGCCTTTTTTCTCTTTTTTACCTATCTTTGAAGATGGACGTTTCATTTTCCATTTGAGATTCCAACCAATCCTTCCAAAAATCACTAAAAATTGAATGCATATGATAACAACATTCTCCAGCCAAAATCCACCTTCAAACGAACTTCAAGAGGCGATTGCCGATTTCCTTTTTAAGCAGCTCGGGCCATACGGCGATCCCAAAGAACATATTCTCAAAGCCATCCGCTATGCTTTGAAGGCCGACAATAAACCCGGTGGATTTCTAATCACCTCGTGGGATCAGGAGGCCATGACCGGAGCCGTGGTGGTGAACAAAACCGGAATGGAAAGCTATATTCCGGAGAATATCCTTGTTTACATCGCCACCCATCAGGCCTACCGTGGCAAAGGATTGGGAAAGCAGCTCATGCAAAAGGCAATCGAATTATCCGAGGGAGGTATCGCCTTGCATGTAGACCCGGACAATCCCGCACGTAAATTATACGAAAGACTTGGTTTCGAAAATAAATATCTTGAAATGAGACTGATAAAATAATCCGCGATGGCATATATAACATTAAATACACACAAGCTGAAGGAGAATTACGATTACCTGGACCGTTTATTCAAACAACATAATATCGAATGGGGAATAGTCGTAAAGATGCTTTGCGGAAACAGAAAATACCTCGAAAAGGTACTCAGTCTGGGTATCAGGCAAGTGTGCGACAGCCGCATCAGCAACCTGCGTATCATTAAATCCATCGCCCCACAGATAGAAACTGTATTCATTAAACCTGCGGCCAAACGAAACGCTGCGCGGGTAGTTCAATATGCCGACATCAGCTTCAATACCGAACTCGAAACCATCCGGCTACTGTCCAAAGCAGCCGTTAACCAAAATAAGAAACATCGCATTGTTATCATGATCGAGCTGGGCGAACTGCGCGAAGGCGTTCTGCGCGATAACTTCATCGAATTCTACTCCAACGTATTCGAACTGCCCAACATCGAGGTGATCGGTATCGGCACAAATCTCACCTGTATGTACGGAGTGCTGCCTAACGAAGATAAACTCATCCAACTCTGCCTGTATAAACAGTTGGTGGAGGCAAAGTTCAACAAACAGATCCCCTATATCTCGGGAGGGGCATCGGTAACCATCCCCTTAATTCTGAAAGGGATTCTCCCCAATGGCATCAATCACTTCCGTGTAGGCGAAACCCTCTACCTGGGTACGGATGTGTATTACAGTCAGCCTTACGAACATATGCACAACGATGTATTCAAATTATTTGCCGAAATAATTGAGCTGAACGAAAAACCGGTAGTTCCCACCGGCGAACTGGGGCATAACCTTACGGGGCAGACCGCCTCATTCGACGAGGCACTTACCGGCAAAGTATCCTTCAGGGCCATCGTAGACGTGGGACTTCTTGATGTGGAAGACGGGCATATCTACCCGGTAGATTCCTCCATGCATATTGTGGGAGCCAGCTCGGATATGATTGTGGTAGATATAGGCAGCAATGCCCAAAACCTGTGTGTGGGAGACAGTATCGAGTTCAGACTCGATTATATGGGAATATTACGTATCATGAATTCCGACTATGTAGATAAACAGTTAGAAGAATAATAATTACATTTGTCGCCTGAAAAATAATAAGTGTCTACAAACACTTACTTGTTAACACACACAAATTTAACTCTATTATGAAACGAACATTGGTTCTATTATCCATCCTGATCTTTGCCGGTTTACTGCAGCTGCAGGCCGCAGAAAGCAAATTTATTTCAATTCGGACAGATCAGACAAATCTCATCTTCAAGGTAGGCGACAACGGCCGGTTATATCAATCCTATCTGGGACAAGCACTTGGCGATGCATCCGATCTGGCTTACCTTCCGCAGGGTATCGAAGCCTACCTAACCCATGGCATGGAAGATTACTTCGAGCCTGCCATACGTATCCTGCACAACGACGGCAACCCCTCTTTGTTGCTCAAGTATGTATCTCACAACACCCGCATTGTAGAGCCGGGCGTTACAGAAACATCCATCCTGCTGAAAGACGAAGTCTATCCCGTAGAGGTTACCCTCTACTTCACGGCTTTTGCCAAGGAGAATATCATCAAAGAACGTACCGAAATCAGACACAACGAAAAGAAGCCGGTCACCCTCTACCAATATGCCTCCTCCCTGCTCAGCATGCAGGCATCCAAATACTACATGACCGAATTCAGCGGCGAATGGGCTCACGAAGTCAACATGACCGAACAGGAGCTTTCTTTCGGTAAAAAAATGGTAGATACCAAACTCGGAAGCCGTGCCGGCATGCTTTGCTCGCCCTTCTTTTTAATATCGCTCAACGACAAAGCAAAAGAAAACAGCGGCGATGTTCTTTTCGGGACATTGGCGTGGACAGGCAATTTCCGTTTCACCTTCGAGGTAGACAATCATAATAAACTTCGTATCCTCTCGGGTATCAACCCCTACGCATCCGAATATACCCTTAAACCCGGCGAGGTATTTGCCACCCCCGAGTTTATATTCACCTACAGCACCGAAGGAAAAGGAAAGGCCAGCCGCGATTTCCATTCCTGGGCCCGTAAGTACCAGCTTAAAGACGGAGAAGGATCGCGTATGTCGTTGCTCAACAATTGGGAAGCCACCTATTTCGATTTCGACGAAACTAAATTGGGCAACCTGTTTAAAGAGGCCAAACACCTGGGAGTAGATATGTTCTTACTGGACGACGGTTGGTTTGGCACCAAGTATCCGCGCAACAGCGACACCCAGGGATTGGGCGACTGGACCGAGATAAAAGAGAAGCTTCCCAACGGCATCGGGCACCTTGTAAAAGAGGCCAATGCACAAGGCGTGAAATTCGGACTCTGGATCGAACCCGAAATGGTGAACCCCAAGAGCGAGCTGTTTGAGAAGCATCCCGACTGGGCCATCCATCTGCCCAACAGAGAAACCTATTACTTCCGTAACCAGCTGGTACTGGACCTCAGTAATCCCGAAGTGCAGGACTATGTGTTCGGTATTGTAGACAAACTGATGACCAGCTATCCGGGCATCGCATACTTTAAATGGGACTGCAACAGCCCCATTACCAACGTCTATTCGGCCTACCTCAAAGACAAGCAGTCGCATCTCTACATCGAACATGTACGCGGACTGTACAAGGTACTTAAACGGGTGAAGGATAAATATCCTACCCTTCCGATGATGCTGTGTTCCGGCGGAGGTGCACGTTGCGACTACGAAGCATTGAAGTACTTCACCGAATTCTGGGCAAGCGACAACACCGACGGAGTGGAGCGAATCTTTATCCAATGGGGATTCTCCCACTTCTTCCCATCCAAAAGCATTGCAGCCCACGTTACCTCCTGGGGAAAACAACCGCTCAAGTTTCGTCTGGATGTAGCCATGATGTGCAAACTGGGCTTCGATATCCAGCTGCACGAAATGAATGAAAAGGAACAGATTCTTTGTCAGGATGTGGTAAAGAACTTCAAACGCCTGCAACCCGTTATACTGGACGGCGATCAATACAGACTGGTTTCACCCTACGAAAGCGACCACGCAGCTGTTATGTACAATGCCAAAGATAAAAACAAGGCTATCTTATTTACCTACGATATCCATCCCCGTTACGGCGAAATCACTCAGCCGGTACGGTTAGAGGGCCTCGACCCGGCCAAGCGTTACAAAGTTGAAGAGATCAACCTGCTTCAGGACAGCAAACCGGTTTCCGCAGCCAATGGGAAAGTATACTCCGGCGATTACCTCATGAAGGTTGGTCTGCCGTTACTGTCGACCAGACACACCACCAGCCACGTATTGGAGCTTACCGCCCAATAAGCCAGCTGTCAGTACCATACAAAAAAGGCTGCCCTATCGTAAAGAGGGGCAGCCTTTTATATTTTATCACGCCTCTATTCCGGTAAAATATTTGAGTGCGTAGCCAATCAGGAAGCTCACCGTAGCTACCGAAAAGCTCAAAACAGCCATTTCCACAAACCGCTTCTTAAAACTTTCGCTCTTGGCAACCGCGTAATAGTAATTGAACAACCCGATAATAATCAGTGCAGCAACAAGCATCAGGCCTAAAGCCGCCAGCACATTGCTTATCAATATAAACGGAAGAATCAGGGCAAACACCGTCACAATGTAGGCAAAACCTGTATAAACAGCCGCTTTTACGGGGTGCTTCTCACCGTCTCCGTCGGACTTGGTAGAAAGATATTCGGACGAGGCCATAGACAAAGCCGCAGCAATTCCGGTGATACTTCCCGTAAGAGCGATCAGCTTCGAGTCGTTCAGGGCAAGGGTGAAACCAGCCAACGCACCGGTAAACTCCACAAGCGCATCATTCAGTCCCAGTACAACAGAACCCATATAAGAAAGGCGCTCCTCGTTTATCATCGCAATCAGCTGCTCTTCGTGCTTCTCCTCCTCCTGGCCCAGGGCCACCACCTCGGGGAAATCCTTATAGCGGGCATACATATCCTGCGCCTCCGATTCGCCGTTTTCCATCAGCTTGATTGCAAATGTGAGTCCGAATATCCGGGCCAGCACATAATAAAAAATCACCTTCCAGCTGTAAGGCGAAGGAATAATACCCGTATACTTCATCAACACCTCGCAGTGCTCCAACTCCTCGAACGATATAGCGTTAAGCACCTTTTTATTCTGTTCATCCTTCTCTATAGACGCCAGTTTAGCGTAAACAAGAGACGAAGTCAATTCATCCCGTTGAAACCGGATAAAATCCCGTCTCGTATTTAAATCTACATTCAACATAAAAATTAGTCAGCTAGGTTATTACATATTCATGCCACCCAGCATCATAAAAGTGAGCCGGGCGCTCTACAAAGGTATACAAATAACATAACAATTCACCCACATCCTTTAAAATTAAAAAAGAATGCCAGGCAAAGATTCCCCTCATTTTATTAATTTATCACTCCACATTTAAAATAAAAAAGATACTTTTGTAAGTTCTGTGCCTTTTGCAGCATACAAGTACACAGAACTGTTTTACATGAATCATTCTTTAGAACAATCTCGATATGAAAACAAACCACTTCAAAAAAGCAATCTGCACACTAATGGTGTGTGCCGCTTGTGTTTCGTTGCCGGCGCAGACACTACATCCCCGGCTAATTGTAAGAGCAGACGACATGGGCTCGTTCCAGTCCAGTAACCTGGCCTGTATGGAAGGCTATAAAAACGGAATCCAGACCTCCATCGAGGTGATGGCTGTTGCCCCCTGGTTTCCCGAAGCAGCCAAACTTCTTAAAGAGAACCCCGGTATCGACGTGGGACTGCACCTTACCATCACCAGCGAATGGGACAATATTAAATGGCGTCCCCTCACCCATTGTCCGTCGCTTACAGACAGTAACGGCTACTTCCTTCCCATGATGTTTCCCAACCCCAACTACCCCGGCCTGTCCATCAAGGAAAGCAAATGGACCCTTGCCGAGATAGAACAGGAATTCCGGGCACAGATCGAACTGGCACTCAAAAACATACCTCATATCAGCCACCTTTCCGGACACATGCTATCCAATGCCTTCGATCCGGAGGTGCAGAAGCTTACCGAACGCCTGGCGGCCGAATACAACCTGCCCATCAACCTTACCGACACCGGATACGGTACCAAGGTTGAATCTGTACGGTATGACGGACCAAGTCAGACTTCGGCCGAAAAAGAAGAGAGCTTTATCCGCATGCTTCAAAAACTGGAAGCCGGCAAGAGCTACCTCTTTGTAGATCATCCCGCCCTGGACGATGCCGAAATGAAAGCCGTACACCATATAGGATACGAGCAGGTGGCGGCCGACCGCCAGGGGGTGACCAACCTCTTTACCAGCAACAAGGTGAAACAGGCAATCCGCGACAAAGGAATACAGCTGATCAGCTACAACGAGCTGACCAAAGCACTGCCCCGCAGCACACCCGAAGCCGAAAAGGTAAACCCTAAAGGCATCACCAACTACCTGAAGGCGGTTAAGGAAAGCGGACAAGACCTTCACAGCGTGATGGTTCTGCGTCACGGAAAAGTAGTGGCCGAACATTGGTTGGGCGACAACGCAGCCAATAAGAACCACATCCTGAACTCCGTAAGCAAAACCTTTACAGCCACCGCCATCGGATTTGCCGTTGCCGAAAACCGTATCAAGGTTACCGACAAGGTAATCTCCTTCTTCCCGGACGACCTGCCCGCAGAGATTTCGCCTAACCTGGCCGAAATGGAGATAAGACACCTGCTAACCATGAGCTGCGGTCACGATACCGACCCGACCTCCGACATCCGTAAAGAAGATCAAAGCTGGGAACGTAAATTCCTGGCCACCCCCGTAGTACACAAACCCGGCACCAAGTTCGTATACAACAGCGTAGGCACCTACATGCTGTCGGCCATCATCCAGAAAGTAACCGGACAAAAAGTACTGGACTACCTCTACCCGCGCCTGTTCCGTCCGCTGGGCATCACCGGAGCCGAATGGCAAAGCAGCCCCACCAACATAAATGCAGGAGGATGGGGACTCTACATCAAGACCGAAGACATGGCCAAGATGGGACAATTCATGCTGCAGAAGGGAAAATGGAACGGCAAGCAGCTCCTGCCCGAATCCTGGTTCGACGAGGCCACCCAATCGCACATCGCCCAACCACCCGTATGGTTCCCTGCCAACGGCAAGGTAAAGGATAGCGACTGGACCCAAGGCTACGGATACCAGGTATGGCGATGCAGGAACAACGCCTTCCGCGCCGATGGAGCCAACGGACAATTCATCATCGTGATACCAGAGAAAGACGCGGTGATAGTAACCACAGCCAACATAGGTGATATGCAGGCCGAGATAAACCTTATCTGGAAACACCTGCTGCCCGCCCTGCGCTGATACGGCACTACTTGTGTGTACCAGAGGATGGCCCGAAGGCAATTTAAACAAAGCAGCAATGTTTAACAATAATAAGTCGGATACAGTCAACAAACCCCGGCCCAAGGTTGTTTTCTAAATACAAACAATGCATTGTTATGAAAGCAAAGTGTACACACGAACATAAGAAACTTTGTTATAACAAAGATCTTAGCCAATATTGGATGTGCCTTGATTGCAAGCAGATTATTGAAGGAATAAAGACTGCTGTAGAGAGCAGAACCCAACAAATCAAATCTGTCATTGAAATAGCTGCACGCAGAAAAGCGACACATGTGATTGATCCGCATAACCATCCTACCCATCCTATGGGAGGAGTTCACCAACACACACGTGCCGTTTCGCGGAATCTTCCCGGCGGAGCCGGCAGAAACCGTTAATGAACGTACAACTACGAAAGGATAACCTTCCGAAAATACCAACGGGAGACAAAGAATCGCCAAGGCGAATGCTTTATCTCCCGTTTTTTAAGTCTCAAAAAACTAAACTACACCTCTTCTATCAACAGAAAAACCACACGTAGGCGAGCGAACTCACCCCGATAACCAGCCACAGCAATACAGCATGCATCAGCGAACGCATCCCTACCCTGCGCAGCACCCCCCGTGAAAGTCCGGCTCCGATAAAGAACAACGTAAGCGTAAGCCCTTTGTGCGCCAACCAAACCATACTACCGGTAAGCAAAGCGGGTAACGATAAAAACGTATTGGCAAGCATGGCAAGCACAAACAAGAAGATAAACCAGGGCATATACACCTTGTCCGATTTGCTTTTAAAAATAAACGACGTAACAAATGCCACCGGGATAATCCACAAAGCACGTGTAAGCTTAACGGTGGTAGCCACCTTCAGAGCCTCGTCGCCATAAGCGGCACCGGCCCCCACCACCGAACTTGTATCGTGTATCGCAATGGCAGCCCACATACCAAACTGCTGTTGTGTAAGCTCCAGCAGATGCCCCAGTACCGGAAATAAGAACAACGCCACAGCATTCAGGATAAAGACCGCCCCCAACGATACAGACATCTCGTGGTCGTTCGCCTTGATTACCGGTCCCACCGCCGCAATGGCGCTACCGCCGCAAATGGCAGTACCCGAACTGATCAGATAGCCCGTCTTACGGTCCACCTGCAGCTTCCGAGCCAGCACCGAACCGATCAGCAGCGTTCCCACCACCGAAATAACAGTAAACACCATCCCCTCCCTGCCCGAAGCCAGCGACTCGTGCAGATTCATCCCAAATCCCAGTCCCACGACCGAAACCTGGAGCAAATATTTAGACGATTTTTTAGTAAAACCAGGAAAAGCCTCCCCGCAGACCAACGCAAAAACCAACCCTGTGAAGAGAGCCACAGGCGGGGTAACCATGGGTAAAAAACAAAATAACAGTAACAACACGTAAACAACCTTCCTCTTAGACTGCAGAAAATTTTCAATTGCATTCATATATCTACCTATTTAACGACTGCAAAGGTAAGCAACCGAAAACAAACGCGCCAATCGTATCTTTTAATGCCTTATAAGTTTTTATTATAATGCTCGGCAAACTGCATAAACACCTGCGACAAACCGCTCTCTTCGCCCTGCAGACGCACAAAAGAGAACTCCCGCTCCATATCCAGATCCTTTATCTCTATCACTTTAAACTGCCCGGCAACCAGTTCGCGGTCGATAGACCGTACCGATACAATCCCCATGCAATCCGTATTCTCCAGAAACAACTTGATGCTTTCCGTACTACCCAGGTACATCAGCACATTCATATCCGATAATCTTACGTTATGGCTCAACAGAGAAGTCTCCAGCACATCCAGCGTACCCGATCCCCTTTCCCTTAAAACCAGGGGTACGTCACATAACTCCTTCACCGTAATCTCGTCGTGCTTCACCAGTTTGCTGCGGGTGCTCACCACCGCCACCAGCTCGTCTTTAAGGAAAGTGGTATATTTAAGATTGGGCTGGCGGATGATCCCCTCCACCAGTCCCAAGTCAATACGATGCTCCAGCAAGGCACCCTCCACATCGCGCGAATTACCATTCAGCAACGACAACGAAACCTGCGGGAACTTCTCTATAAAACGTGCCAGGAAAGGAGGCAGCACATACTGCGCAATGGTGGTACTGGCCCCCAGGCGGAGCTCGCCCGAGCATTCGTTCTGCAACAGATGCATCTCGTAATCCAGCCGCTTGTAATCGTCCAGTATCCGTTTGCTGTGCTCCTGCAACAGCAGGCCTGCCCTCGTAAGGGCAATGCGATTGCCCAAACGATCAAACAGACGTGTTTTATAGACACTCTCCAGCTCATGAATATGCTTCGTAATAGCCGGTTGAGTGATAAAAAGCTCCTGTGAAGCCTTCGTAAAACTAAGATTCCTCGCTACGCTTAAAAATACTTTTAACCTAAAATCAGCCATATAAATCAGGCATAACCGTTTAGCATTCCATAAAAATACATAGGCTTCAGGATATAAACCTTCAGCACCCAGGCCAGCCATTGCTCTTGCGACATATCCATAAAGTTGAACGGAACACTTGGTTTCGGATTCTTGTCATAGTCGAATTCGCAAAGCAGCACCTTGCCATACTCCGTAATGATCGGGCAAGCCGCGTATCCGTCGTACTTCTCCACCGGCTCTTTACCTTCCATCAGCGAAATAAGATTCTTGGCAGCCAGCGGAACCTGCATACGTACCGCAGCCGATGTCTTACTGGTAGGAATACCAGCCACATCACCCAGACTCACAATATTATTATATGTTTTGTGTACCAGCGTCTCTTTGTCTACCATCACCCAGGCTTCGGCAGCCAACTTACCTTCGGTCCACCCCAATCCGGAGTCGCGCACAAAGTCGGGAGCCGACATAGGCGGTGTAAAATGCAGGAAGTCGTAATCCTCGGTATAAGGCGTTACAATCTTCTCCTCCACCTTGGTTAACTTGCCTGTCTGCTCATCTTTCAACTCTTTCTCAACCTTTTCCACCTTGTTGAAGAAAACCTTCTTTGCAGAGGTATCGATACCCTTCACTCTATAATTCAAGGTAATACTTACGTTACGTTCTTTATAAATCTCCTCCAGGCGGGTTGTATAATATTTCACATCGTACAATTCGTGTGCCGCTGTAAAGTAATCCAGCTTCACCTTATCGCGCGTATTTTGCTGGCGGGTATAATGTTCCGTAAGCAAACAGATCTTTTTGGGAGCCCCCCCGCATTTATGCTTGGTGTAGGTATCGGTAAAGATGCCGCGTCCGCCCTTCTTGCCAAACTCCTTCAAGGCAGCCCAGGTACGTTTGGCCCCTTCAAAATCGTATATACAGTGTGCGTTACCCTGCCCCAGTGTTTCTTGCGTCATACCCTCCACCAGGTTCCAGTTAATCTGCAAGCCGGGCGTAAGCACTAGAAAATCGTAGGCAACCACGCCATTTGTCTGGGTTCTGATTTCGTTCTTCACCGGATCTACGGCAGCAACGCTATCCTTTATCCACTTCACACCAGACGGAATGCAGGCTTCCTGCTTCTTATACACATCCTCCGGCTTATATACCCCCGAAGCAATAAGTGTAAAACCAGGCTGATAATATTGTAGTTCGCTAGGATCGATCAAGGTTACATCCGGCTCATCCAGCCAGTTCATCAAACGTGCAGCCATACTTAATCCGGCTGCTCCCCCTCCGATAATCACTA
>NZ_JBFWMI010000020.1:0-27396 GCF_050251695.1 Macellibacteroides sp. | reverse complement strand
AGTGTAAAACCAGGCTGATAATATTGTAGTTCGCTAGGATCGATCAAGGTTACATCCGGCTCATCCAGCCAGTTCATCAAACGTGCAGCCATACTTAATCCGGCTGCTCCCCCTCCGATAATCACTATTTTACCTTTTGCGTTGCTCGAAAATGCTTTTATTTGCGAGGTACCTGCCACAGTAAGCATGCCGGTCATCCCCATCAGCTTCAGAAAATGGCGTCTGTCCATCCCCGCTTTTTCAAGCAGTTCAAGCCTCTCTTTTAGTTCGTTGTTATTCATAAATAGATATTTATAGAGATTGTTTTACAATGTTTCCTTGCAAGAAAGGCGTAAAGGTAAAACATAACCTACTGCAAAACTAATTGTTTTTTTTAATGATGTATAACCAAAAGTTATAATATTATATAACGTTACAAAAAAAGCCCACCTTAAAAAAGGCAGGCTTTAAAAAATCAATTTTTATGATATCCAAAAAAATTAAACCCGATTCTCACGAACAGGATTTAGTGAACACTATTTAGTATACCGCAAAGGTAAAGCGGATTATTTTTATTACAACCCCTTTTTATATGTTTTATAACATATTCTTGTAAAATCTATCTATTTAAAAGGACTCTCGCACTAAATGGTTACACTTCTTTAACACTAAAAGTTAAAAGTTCAAGTAAAAAAATAACTAATACAATTGCGCATATTTAGCAATGGTTCATTACAAAACAAGCTATCTGCCGATGCACCAATATCTTATATTCAAATCTAAAGAGAATGCTGACTAAAAAACCCGTCAGATCCCTTCGCCTATAATGTAACCCAGTTGTTGATCGTGATTTTTATCCTGCAAATGATACGAATTACCATCGGGCGACTCAATGTAATACACGTGGGTATAGGTAAATTCGGGATGAGTTTTATGCAGGTAAGCAATCACATTTTCCGGAACAACCGCATCCTTACCCAGCTCGTACCGGGTTTCGTACCAGAATCCATTATCAGATTCCTTCTCTCCTCTAAAAGTTACAAACTTCACCTTACCCTCATGCAGGATAAAGTATTCATTGTAGCCCCCGTTATTTACATACCCCCTTATTTCGGCACCGCTGTACTTCCGTGCAATGTAATTAAAATGATCCTGGGGCAACCTTACAAACCAACTCGGATCATTCAGTTGCCAGGTAAAGGTCTTTATAAACAGTCCGTCTTCACTAATAAATACGTAATGTTCCACATTGGGCGTCTTTTTGATGGCATATTTAAAGTGTAGCGTGTAAAGGGGCTGTTTAATACCCCTCCGTTCGGCTTTGTAAATATCCAGCACAGTGGCATTTGCATAGGGAGAATTCCTGAAAGAGTCTTGCACCTTAAGCGGAAGCTGTTTCAGGTCGTCAACCTTGGTATAGGTAAACTTCCACACATTCTTATCGTACCAAACAGTAGCTTTATTCTGCTGGTCATTTACAAACTCAATTTCATTAAGACTATCCGAATAGGCATGAAAAGAGGTGATCGTTGCCAAAGGATACTTTGCATTAAAATCTCGTTTTACAGCAACCGGAATCTCGGCCGTAAGCTTCTCCATCTCATTTTCCTTCTCACAAGCCGTAAAACTTACAAACAGCACAGCCAACAAGGAATAAAACAAACAATTTCTAAACTTCATAGGTCATATACATTTAAGGGAATCGCTAATAAAGCAGGTTCGCATACCACAAAAATAACGAGTAATTATATTCGAGCGTTATAAATTAACCAAATTTATAATATTTTTCTACAATTTATTAGGCGTACAAGTCTTCTTAAGTAGTTAAATTAAGCCGGCACAGACTTTTAACGATAAAGGACTCCTACTTTACCACTTCTTCAAAATTAGTCTGCGCCCAGTCAATCATCTGTTCGATGGTCGGAATCAGACTCTTTCCTGTTTTTGTAAGCGAATATTCCACACGCGGGGGAATCTCGGCATACGCTTCACGCTTCACAAGGTGATCCTCCTCCAGATGCTTTAAGGTATTGGTAAGCATCTTATGCGAAATATCCGGAATTGACAGCATCAATTCCTTGTAGCGCATTTTCTCGTTCAATCCCAGATTCCATAAAACGATTAAAGACCATTTGTCGCTTATTCGTGCCAGCACATTCCTTATCGGACATGTTGGATACCGTAAATCTACTTCTCTCATATTTTTATGAATTTGCAACAAAAATATCTATTATATCCAAAAGAGAGTAACAAACCAAACAAATTATTATACTCCTTCAGATAATTTCATAAAAAAACTTAAATCTAATTTCACAACACATTGATAATCAACAATACTAACCCTATAGGTGAGTTAGAAACCCGTTTGCATACAGCAATCGGATAAAGTAAGTTTGAATCGGATTAAAACAAATTAAAAACTCTATGAGAACGGAACTACATTGTGTAACAATAAATAACAGGTCATGAAAAAATTAGGTTCAATTGCATTAGTCCTCTGTGCAACACTTACGGCAAGCGCACAAGGCAAGTTTGAAGTAAAAGAGTTCGGTAGTTTCAAACTCCACTCCTACATCACAGCCGACCCCTTGGGCGATATGAGTTACATCATCGAAGGCAATAAGTCTGTAGTTGTATTAGAGCCCGCAGCATTCCACGACAACATCAAAGAACTGGGCGAATACCTGGGCAAACTCAATAAACCTGTCGAGAAAGTAATAGCCAACTATCATGCAGCAGGATTCAGCGCATTCGACAACTCCAAATTCGTTATGATTGAAGGAATGCCCCAATTTGTAAAAGGAGACGTTTACAGCGGCATGATGGCTAATTTTGCCACAACCTTCGGCAACAAGATGGACATAAGTCAATTTACCCCTTCGGTCACCGTAGGCAAAGATGCAAAAGAAAACTGGGCGGGTGTCGAATTCAAATTCTCACCGGGGGCATCGTCAGACTTCCCCGCTGCCAGCATCCTTATCGGGGGGAAAGTATATTATACCCATTTCACCCCGGTGGCCAATATGCACATGAGTGCACTCCAGATTACCAGTCTTGAAGCCGTAGACGCTCAATTGGCGGGATTGGAACATGCCAAAGCAAGCGGAGCCACCACTTTCATCGGCGGGCATGGCGGTGCTACAGCTTCGGCAGAGGCTGTAAACTTCCAGATAGAATACCTGAAGAAAGTAAAGGAAACCAGGTTGCAGATACAAACCAGCGACGAGTTTGTACTTGCAATGCAGATGACCTATCCAGACATAGCCGGCGAAGAAAATCTTACTGCCGTTGCTACTAATTTATACAAAAAATAAAAAATCTAGAAGATGAAGAAAATACTATTTATCATACTGATGGCAACATGCACAATCAGTATCAGCGCACAGAAAAAGAATGTAATTATCGACGTTTCTCACGATGTGGATACAATCTACACCTACGTTAATCCCAATATATTTAATTTGTATAAGGATATTGTAGAGAAGCAGATGGGCGCCAACCTGATTATCAATAAAGACAAAGAACTAAACGAAGCATTGTTAAGCGAGGCAGACCTGCTTGTAATTCTTTCGCCACTAAACAGAGAGAGGGTGACAACCAAAAGAGATCTTACCTCAGTAGAAAGGAAAGACATTGTAAACTATGTACAGAACGGAGGAAGGTTGATCCTTTTCATGGACGAAGAGCACCGGGTCGATATGAAAGCCTTTGGGGGTAACGACATTGTTGTGCCTTTCGGGATGGAATTCGGAATGGACCTGCCACCTAAACCCAATGCAGGGGCAACAACTGTCAAATCTGAAGTAATTCAAAACGAGTACGAATTATCATACAGCGGAAGCCGGTCTATAACAGGCGGAACACCCATCAGCCGGATGAACAGCGACGCAGCTCCGGTTCACGGCGCCTATGTAAAGCTGGATAGCAACGGGAAAATAGCCGCTTTTGGCGAAACGATGACAGGTCTGATGATGGGTGGCGTAGAAGCAACCTTCCCCAACGGCATGAAGGTTGTCTGGAAAGGAAAAGACGACGCCACTTTTATGAAGGAACTAATGGAGTGGATGCTTAAATAACTTAGGATAACAAGAAAGTCCGACTCTCACGGGCCGGACTTTCCTTATTACAATTAATTAATCTTGAAACAATTAATAATAAAAACGTTTAATAACCTTGGTGCAAAGATAATGATTACCCACCCATTCGCAACTAATTATACAATGTTGCATAGCAGTCCTGCTAATTAGGATAATCCATTTATTAAACTATCTGCGCGAACATTATAATGTGTGCAAATATATCCCGACCAATTTACAGCTTAACTCAGCAACTTATACAGGTAGCTTGTACCGGCTACCCGGAAGTACAAAACCTCCAGGAGGGGCCTTGGTCTGACCGTAAAATAGTTTACTGTCTGCCGCCGCATTCTTTCTCATATCCTTCCGTCGTACAACGGTAAATTGTAAAGCCATCGTTTAATCGTTTTTAATTGTTTGTAAATAAATGCTTTGCTGATCAACAGTACAAATATACCACCCCCCGAAATCTCAAATCCACTTGTGTCCACCTATGTCCACCTATGTCCACTTAAGTACAGATAAGTACAGATATGTCCGCTTATCATATGCTTTACAGCATACCTAATTATAGATATTTACGTCCCTAAAAGTTGCAAATACCAACTTATAAATGTATCTTTGATAAAAGATATAAAATATTATTAATCTTATTTTTTAACCTTAAATGAAAGTGTTCACTATTAAAAGTTATGGTTTCGGGGAACTATCTTCCCTGTTTTCGCCCGATATAAACATGGCCTCGGCCTCCAAACAACTTAAACGCTGGATTACCGGCAATCCCAAACTCCTCCACCTCCTCCAACAGGAAGGATGGGAAAAAGGACACAAACGGTTAACCCCCAAAATGGTGCAACACATCGTTTCCGTACTGGGAGAACCCTGAAAAAACCAAGGCTTCCACTCTGTCCTAAATAAGCTTATTTGAACTTCAAGATAAGCTTATTTCAACACTCAAATAAACTTATCTGAGTCTTAAAATCAATTGATTTCAAGGCAGGGAAACCTTGTGCTTTTTTTTGAAAATAAACTTATAAAATATGCTTTTACAAACTTATTATCTAGATCAAATCATGAACGAATTAAAGAAGAAAAGGTCTCGATTTAAAGAGTTGATCGAGACCTATTGCGGAACCAATCCTTACAACTTCGACCTGTTTTTAGCCAATGTAAGGAAGGATGAATATGCGCTCTCTATCATCCTCGAAATAATGGGATACATAAACGATCCCGCCTATTTTAACAACAAGGAGCAGATGGTTTTTAAAAACAAATTCAAAAACTATTTCCTGCCCAGGTTGCATACCATGCACAAGGAGTGGGACAAGAATTACCATTACGAGAATTTTATGCTCGAACTGAATGAGCATAGTTGCCGCAAAAATCGTGATGAGAAAAACAGGTTGCTGGCCAGAGAGTGTTTTTTTATTATTTACGGGCTTAGCATGGCACGAATCATAAAATTCACTTCCAAAAGGCATATTCTGAAGTGTATCTGCAAGCTGCTAAATAAAAATTTTAATCTGCAAATTATACAAAATGAGTATATTTTCATTGACAAACACACCGTAATAAATGCGTATCAGTCTGTAATAAAGAAGATTAGAGAACACAACCAATGATTTAAAGGTTAATAAAACCGTCAAAAAAGTATAACTTGACCTTCCAAAAACATGTCGTATCATTGCAGTCGAAAGCAATTTCAAACATTGCACGAAACAAATCTCCTCCGCTTGCGGAAGCGATTTAACAAAAGCCCGGCCGGAGGGCAAAACAAATCCGGAAAGACAATAGCGATTGTCTGAAGCATTTATCAGTAATGGAAAGTCTTTGAATTCCGGTTTTTTTTAAAACTATCTTGAATATGCATTATATATTTAAGAAGCTTAGGACATAGGATAGGACATTTCGAAGTCAAACCCCCCATCAATACAGGGAAGTAGACGACATTAGGATAGGATATTTAATTATAACATTATTAATTACCTTAAAAATCGATACGATGAATAAATTTTTTGCGTTAGAAAACTTACTGAAAAGCGGATACTGCATCATCCCCCGGGTGATATTGGATAACCAGCAGAGCAGCTGTAAAAAGACAGCCCTCAGAGCAGATATCCTCAGCTACTTTTACCAAAAGGCTTATTTTGCCAAAGGCGATGTTGTGCTGGACGGGCGGATCTACACATGCTTCAGGGGAGAGCTGATTGTGAATCAGAAAGAACTAGCAGCCTTTTTTAAAACCGAACGCAGGCAATGGAACCGCATCATGGCAGAGTTTACGAGCGAAAACATCATCCGTGTTGACCGATTAAGGGGCGGATCACGTATCAGTCTGGTAGCTTACGATTGCATTGTGGGTAAGAAAAGCGCCCAATACAAGCAGGCCAACGGAGGCGATAAAGCCGCTGATACAGCCCCCAAAGCCAAGAAGCCCAAACTGGGTGTCATGGTAGAAAACTACTACCCCGAGCACCACGTAAAGGGTTGCGACATACCCCCAATTGAGATTGATTTAGAGAAATTAATCGCTCTTCAAAAAATGAGAGAAGAGGAAAATAACAAACAAAAAAACATCTTCCGATAGCTATTCCAGAGATTGGATATCGGAAGGTAAAACTAAAATAAATTACTTTATTTCTGACAAAATCGGTTAGATGGTGATTATATTTGCACATTCTCGATTCGGCATGGTAAAGTGCCTGGTTTAACGATTATAACAAGAAACTAGTAACGAAATAACAACGCAATGAAAAATGTAGAGCAAATTACAAAAGGCGAAGGTTATACGGCCATCAATATGGGGCCATTGGATAGTGTTGGCGAATACTCCCTGATACACCCGAAACTGAACACGGAGATCTTCGGAAAGTTGTTTCTGAAGGATGTTACCGGAGCTACCGGAACAGAGATTTCCTTTAATACGCTGCCGCCTCATACAGAGATTCCTTACTTCCACCGCCACAGAGATAACGAGGAGACCTATATCATCCTTAGGGGCTCCGGCGATTTCCAGATTGATGATGATTGCTTCCCTGTATGCGAAGGCTCGGTTGTCTGCGTGGCTCCTGCTCCATCAAGAGGCATGAGGAATTCTTCGGACGAACCGATGATTTACATGGTTATTCAATCCAAAGAAAATTCGTTGGGCAACTATTCTACCGAGGACGGATCACGAACTGAATGGAACCCGAAATGGAAATAAAATCGCTCAAAGAAACCGACTTCGGTACAATCTGCAGGGCATTTGGAAAAGCATTTGCCGATTACGAACTTCAACTGAATGATGCTCAGTTACAGGCCATGCTTACAAGACGCGGTTATCTTCCTGAGCTTTCCTTTGGGGCGTTCGATGGAGACGAGCTGGTTGCTTTTACGCTGAATGGAATTGGCACGTTTCTCGGCATTGCAACGGCTTACGATACGGGAACAGGGACACTCCCCGACTACCGCGGACAA
Source organism: Macellibacteroides sp. (assembly GCF_050251695.1). NCBI lineage: Bacteria > Pseudomonadati > Bacteroidota > Bacteroidia > Bacteroidales > Porphyromonadaceae > Macellibacteroides > Macellibacteroides sp. The sequence goes on along the minus strand of NZ_JBFWMI010000020.1, from coordinate 19,882 downwards.
GGATTGGCCACAAAGATATTTGAGTATTCAATCCCCTTCCTGCGCGCAGCGGGCATCCGGCACTATCTGCTTGAAGTATTGCAGCATAACACAAAAGCGGTGTCTGTATACCGTAACCTGGGGTTCGAGGTGAGCCGGGAGTTTAACTATTTCGGTCAGCCCAACGAAATGATTCTCACAGGAAAAGAGCAGCCGGATGTTCCATATTCAATAAAAGAGGTGGATGTTGCAGCATGTAAATCTGCTTCCGAAATGGCAGATTTCCATCCTTCCTGGCAGAACAGTTTTGAATCTGTAGAAAGGGCCATGGATAAATTCATATGCTTAGGAACTTACCTGGACAATAGACTCGCAGGGTATTGTATTTTCGAACCTGCATCCGGCGATGTTACCCAGTTGGCTGTTGAGCCTATGCATAGGCGTAAGGGTATTGCAACTGCGCTACTAAGGGAAGCGTTGAAACGGAACAAGCATAGCGCCGTAAAGGTGATCAATACGGATACAACCTGTACGAATATTACCGATTTCCTGAAAGCACGGAATATCCAGCAGAAGGGAAAGCAGTTTGAAATGATAAAGATTCTGTAAAACAAGTGCTATGGAAGTAAATGCCGTCGAAAAGAAATCGGCCCTTTGGAATCCGTGGCACGGCTGCCACAAGCTGAGTGAGGGTTGCCGCCATTGCTACGTATACCGTGGGGATGCCCGGCGAAACATAGACAGCTCGGTGATTACGCAGACGAAAAGTTTTGATGTGCCCATCAAACGAAAACGCAACGGAGAGTACAAAATCCCCTCCGGCACACTGGTCTACACCTGCTTTACGTCCGATTTCTTTGTGGAAGATGCTGATCCTTGGCGCCCCGATGCCTGGGCGATGATACGCCAACGGAGCGACCTCCAGTTCCTGATGATTACCAAGCGGATAGACCGGCTGACTCAATGCCTGCCGGCCGACTGGGGCGAGGGATACGAGCACGTTACCATCTGCTGCACCGTAGAAAATCAATCCCGTGCCGACTACCGGCTACCCATCTACCGCTCCGCTCCCATCCGGCACAAAATCATCATTTGCGAACCCTTACTGGAGCGCATCGATCTTGCACCCTACAACATAGGCCAATGGGTGGAACAAGTAGTAGCAGGCGGCGAATCCGGCAACGAAGCCCGCCCCTGCAACTTCGACTGGGTAATGGAACTCCGCAGCGTCTGCGAGAAAGAAAAAGTATCCTTCTGGTTCAAACAAACCGGCGCCAACTTCATCAAAGACGGCAAACACTACAACATCAAACGCCCCCTCCAACACTCCCAAGCCCGAAAAGCTGGAATAAATTTGTGAGAGGGAATGTGGCTTGTATTCTTAATGACATTTTGGAGAATGTTGCTTAAATTTCAAAAAAAATCTGACACATTAAAAATTTAATTTATGGTGCAATTAGAACGTCTGTCAAAATTTGGTCATTTATTCTCTTTGTGTAGCCAAAAGCAGAGTTAATCGTTGGAAAATTTACCTAAATATAGGAAGGTGAATACGAAACATGAAATAAAAGTTATACATTTGCTTATTAAGAATACTAAAATTGATTGAACCACCTATTCGAATACTGTTTTGAAACCTTTAAATTACAATGGAAAGACACTTTTTGTCCTCCTTTTTACTTTTATTATAATCCCTATGGCCTTGGCAATAGACGTTTCCGGCTATCGTTTTCATACGATTCCTGTTTCACCTTATTACCACGGAATTCAGAGTATTGCTAAAGATAGTATTGGCCGCATCTGGTATAGTGGACAGCGTACGCTATTTATGTACGACGGAAATGCATTTTACCAGATGGACGACCGGATTTCATCTCATTCTCCCGAACTGTCGTGGGCGTTCGGTGATTTGTGGGTGGATAGTGATAAGAGGTTATTCGTTTCCACGAATCATGGCTTATTCCTTTTTGATTATGCTTCGCTGGAGTTCAAAAAGATTTCAGAGGGAGCGATTACTTCTTTAGTCCAAGATTCTAACAAGGTTTTGTGGATCAAAAAAGGAGATTTTATTGAAACTTTCTCTTTCAAAAAGGGATTTAAATCACAACGTTATAAATTGCATTCGTCCTTTGTTTCTGCAGAGCTTCGTAACCTAGATGGAGATATGTTTTTAACTACTCGCAATGGCAAGATATACAAACTGAAAAGTCTTATCTCCAAACCAGAACTGTTTATCGACCTCGGAGAGCGGAAGGGATATATCCGTCAGCTTGTAGAATACAATAAGGAGTATTTTATTCTTACTGAAAACGAAGGTTTATTCAGAGCGGACGAGCGCGGACAGATTACCCGATCGTATCCTTTCCAATATAAGGAAAATCAATCTATAAATGCGAAAAAATTATACGTGGATTCTAAAGGTATTCTATGGGTGGGGACTCAATTAGGTCTTTTTCTACTGGATCTTAAGACGGACGAAATGGCAACTTTGCTTGCAAATCCTGCCGATAGATATTCGCTGCCTCATAATTCTATTTGGTCTATTTACGCCGATCCGGATGGAGGGGTATGGATTGGAACGTTCGGAGGAAAGCTGGCTTATATGTCTTTTGATGATAATCGGGTTGTATACAAATCTTTTTCTAAAGGTGGATTAAACAGTCCCATAGTAAGTTGCTTTGAAGAAGATAAGTCTGGGAATATTTGGATTGGGACAGAAGGTGGTGGAGTAAATTGCTGGAATCGCAGAAGCAATGAATTTTCATATTATACACAGTCGTTATCCAACGGCATAAACTATAATCTAATCAAGTCCCTGTTGTTTGATTCAAAAAAGAGAAAAATATTGATTTCGTCTTTTAATGGAGGTATAAGTGAATACAACACAGAAACAAAAAAATTTGAAGACTTTAAATTATATCATCCATCCCGATCGGAGCGATACCTGAGTATATACAATTTCGCAATGGAGGCCGATTCGGGAATTTGGCTGAATGCTACAACAGACGGATTGTTTTATAAAAATTTGAAAACAAATCGGATAAGCCGGATTATTCCAAAACAAGATGGGAAAGATATTATTTTGCCGGAAGTAGAATCAGTATACAGGGATGTAAAAAATCGTCTCTGGATGTTTACTCATCGGGGAGCTTACGTTATGGATGTGTGCACCCACCAAGTTTTGGGTCTTCACCTGATCAATGATTCAAACTATTCTGTAAACCAGCTGATCTGTTTTACAGTTGATTCCGATTCTAACATGTGGATTGGAACAATGGGTGGAGGCGTAAATCTTTTATCGCGGGATGGTATATATAAAAACTTCCTAAACCGGAAAGGCTTTAACGCGCATACTGTTTTTGCCATTCAGGAGGATGATGCTCGCGAGAATATCTGGTTTAGCACAAACGATGGAATCTGGTTTTACAATAAGTCTTTAGATAAATTTCGGAAGATTCATTGCGCCGAGACAGACTTATGCGGCTCGTTCTATCCCCGTGCAAGCTTCAAGACAAGTAAAGGTGAATTGCTTTTTGGTGGAACTAATGGGTTTATTCTGTTTGATCCGCAGACAATCAGGAAGACAAAAAAGAAGAATAATGTTTTTTTTACTGGGTTCTTTATAAATAACTCGCGAGTGATACCGGGAAATACAAATTCTCCTCTAACCGAAGATATATCCGTTATCGGAAACAGAAAAGAAGCGAACAAGTGGATAAATCTTTCCCATAAGCAATCTAACATTGAGATTCAGTTTTCGACGGATAGTTATGTAAAATCTGATAAGGAGCAACTTGCATGCCGTTTGGTAGGGGCTTCTGAGGAATGGTTGTTATTGCCTTTGAGTAAAAATAGTATACGTTATACCAATCTCCCTCCGGGGTCGTATAGGTTCGAGACTAAAGTGATGGTCCATGATGAGGAGAGCGATGGAAGAGTGACCTCTCTCTACTTTAAAATAAATCCTCCTCCCTGGCTTTCTGCATGGGCGTATTTGGTGTATGGCTGTATTGTTGCCGGAATTATCTATCTGGTGTTTATGTACTTGTCCAATAAAAAGAATTTTAGGCATAAGTTGGAAATGGAAAAGCTTGAAAAGAAACGTATCCGCGATCTTATTGATCTGCGTGTAAACTTTTTTACCAATATTTCGCACGAACTGAAAACTCCGCTTACCTTGATTATTGATCCATTGAAGCGATTGGAGCAAACCCTGGGCCCGGATCATCCGGCCATGAATTATACTAAATTGATAACAAAGAACGTAATACGAATTCAGCGTCTGGTTAATCAGCTGTTACAGTTCAGGGAAATTGAAAGCAATACTATCAGGCCTTGTCCGTCTTCGGGTGATTTGATTCTATACGTATCAGAACTGTTTAATATGTTTATACCTCTCGCCGAAGGAAAGTATATTATTACGCAGATCGATTCATTCAGCGACGAGCTATTGGTTTCGTTCGACCATGAGCTGATTGAAAAGATATTCTCGAACCTTTTTTCCAATGCGATTAAATATACGCCCGAAGGTGAATCTATTAGTTTTAGAATCTATAAATCAACAGCTGATGAATTAGCCCATCTATCCGACATAAAAACATCTGATTCGGAGATGTTTTGTGTTTCGTTCGAACTGATTAATACCGGTACAGAGATTAGCCCCGATCAGGCAGATCGTCTTTTTAAACCTTTTTCCCGTTCTTCATCACAAAAGCAACTGGCGGAATTCAGTTCTGGACTGGGCTTGTCTATCGTTAAAGAGTTAGTAAACCTATTGGGTGGAACAATCTCGCTGCTTTCAAGAACAGGAGAGGTGTGCTTTCGTTTAACATTGCCTTTAAAGCAGGCTCTCTTTGATCCACTGGCAACGGACAAGTGTAAGACTACAGGGCTTTCTTATGAGTATGCCAAAATGGAAGTAATTCATCTGGATGTAAATAAGGAGGAGGTTGGATATGACAAAAAAGACAGCCGTAATATTAACAAATTGATAATTATTGAAGATGATGATGATTTAAGGAATTACCTTAAAATTCAATTGTCGGGTAGTTTCCGTGTTTATACGGCAAAGAATGGATTGGAAGGCATTGAATTGGCAAAAAAAATAAGTTTGCAAATTATCCTTACAGATATAATGATGCCCGGGGCGGATGGATATGATGTGTGCGATACGTTGAGAGGAGATATTAAAACCAGTCACATTCCAATTATTGTTATGTCTGGTTTCGGTGGGGCCGACCAAAAGATAAAGGCATTAAAGAAAGGGGCTGATGTATTTATTGAAAAGCAATTTGATACAGATTATATGAAACTACAAATAAATAATCTAATAGACTCCCGGAATAAGATGAGGGAGTTGTATAGTAAAAAGTATATACCCGAACCTTCAAATATTACAATAACGTCTATAGATGAAGAGCTGATAAACAAGGCGGTTACTTCTGTAGAGAGAAATATTCAGAATCCGGATTACGATGTTGAGATGTTTGTTTCGGACATGGGTATAAGTCGTACTCTACTATACCGGAAGATTAATGAAATTACACATATGACCATCAAAGAGTTTATTCTGGATATGCGACTTAAACGTAGCAAGCAATTGCTGGAAAAATCTGAATATACCATTGCCGAGATTTCTATGCTTTGCGGCTTTAATGACTCTAAATATTTTAGTACCTGCTTTAAAAAGCATTACAGTATGGTTCCGTCCGATTACAGAAAACAGAAAACATCTATATCTTAGTTCTGAATTATTCTTGTATTTTATGATTGAATCTTAACATATGTACAAAAACCAACCATAAATGTACAAAATTACCCCGTTTCGCATCCCTTAAAATCTACATTTGTCTGACTTATTTATCAAAAATATTTAATCCTGTTATTTATGAAGAAGCACTATCTGATTGGTTTGTTTTTAGTTTTCATTATTGTGTGTGCGTTTACAAAGCCAGAGACGCCTATGTCTTTAGTTATCGACAATGCCTTAAAACAGGCCGAAATGCAAAGTTTATTACTGGCTAAAGAAATGGAAACTGTTCCTGATTCATTACCCCGGACAATCGATAAAAATGGAAAATTGATAATGTCGGGTTCCAAATGGTGGTGTAGCGGATTCTTTCCAGGCACCTTATGGTATTTATATGAGAATTCTTCGAATAAGGAGTTAAAAAGGTATGCATCTCTATTTACCAACCGCATAAATAAGGAACAATATAATAAAGGAACCCACGATTTAGGTTTTATGCTATACTGCAGTTATGGAAACGCGCTCCGGATTACCGGTATAGATTCATGCAAAAGCGTACTGATAAATGGATCCAAATCCTTGTCCACACGCTTTAACCCTACAATTGGCAGCATTCAGTCATGGGGTAGTAACCAGAAATGGAGATTCCCTGTAATTATAGATAATATAATGAATCTGGAAATGCTGATGTGGGCATCCAAAGAAACAGGAGACAACAGATTCAAAGAGATAGCCGAAACCCATGCCAATACCTGCATAGCAAATCATTTTCGCAAAGATTACAGCACTTTTCACGTGGTTTCTTATATTCCCGAAACCGGAGCAGTCCAGGTAAAATGTACAGCTCAGGGATACAGTGATGAAAGTGCATGGGCCAGAGGTCAGGCGTGGGGTCTGTATGGTTACGGGATGATGTATCGTGAAACGGGAAACAAGAGGTATCTGGATCAGGCTAATCATATTGCCGACTTTATATTAAATCACCCCAATCTGCCTAAAGACAAAATTCCTTACTGGGATTTTAATGCGCCTGATATACCCAATGCCTTCAGAGATGCTTCTGCCGCATCGATAATAGCCTCATCGCTGATTGAGTTGAGTCAGTTTGTTGGTGAACCTAGAAAGAGTCTATATATAGCTGTGGCTGAAAAGCAATTGAGAACACTTGCGTCTCCAGAATACACGGCTAAGAAAGGATCCAACGGATGTTTTATCCTGAAGCACGGGGTTGGTCATTTGCCCGGCGACTCTGAAGTGGATGTTCCGTTAACTTATGGCGACTACTATTACGTAGAGGCACTGATGAGATACAAAAAAATGATTCTGAATAAATAGAAAAATTATCTTTTTGTACGAGTGGAATCTATTAATTATAACTTTAAATATAGCAAGGTATGAATAATACAACATGAAAATCAAAAAAACAGAAAAAACTACAAAAAACCAATGCGTTACTTACTTATAGGGCGCGACATTTATTATTACTTAAATCTATTAAAGTATGAAGATTTTAATTTATCTGCTTTTATTTATTTCTCCCTCCTTGTTTGCACAGGTCAAGGGGACTGTTACCGACGAAAACGGCGAAGGTATTATTGGAGCCAATGTTGTTGTTAAAGGTAGCAATGTAGGTACTATAACCGATTTGACAGGGACATTTACTGTTGATGCATCAGGAGACGCCACGCTTATTATATCCTATATGGGTTATAAAACCCAGGAAATAAAGGTTGCTAATCAGAAAACAATCAAGATTATCCTGCAGGAAGATACAGAAATTTTGGACGAAGTTGTTGTTGTAGGATATGGTGTAATGCGCAAAAGCGACCTTACCGGGTCGGTAGGTTCTGTAAAATCGGATGTATTGAAGAAACAGGCTGTTTCTTCTTTTGATCAGGGATTACAGGGAAAAGTTGCCGGAGTTCAGGTTACGGCTGTTTCCGGATCGCCGGGAGGTGCCGTGGATATCCGTATTCGCGGTGGGAACTCTTTAACTTCTGGCAGCCAACCTTTGTACGTTATTGATGGATATCCCGTAACAGCCGGAAGTTCGGCCGGAGGATCAGGTGCCGGACAAAATCCGCTGGCTACATTAAATCCGGGTGATATAGAAAGTATGGAGATTTTGAAGGATGCATCAGCTACTGCTATATATGGTTCCCGTGGGGCAAATGGAGTTGTCCTTATTTCAACCAAAAGAGGGAAATCCGGAAAAACCACGGTGTCTTATGATGGATATGTTGGATTCCAGAAAGTAGCTAAAAAGCTAGATATGATGAATGCCTCCGAATGGGGTGCTTTAGCTAATGAAGGTGCGGCCAATGATGGACGTCCGGCTTATTATACAAATACTTCAACAAACCCTCTTTATCCCGCTATCAGTGATTTAGGTCAGGGGACGGATTGGCAGGATGAAATTCTAAGGTCTTCGGCTCCCATTCATAATCACAATGTAACGATTAATGGAGGATCTGAAAACACCAAGTTTTCAATTATGGCGAGTTACTTTGATCAGGAAAGCATTGTTAAGAATCAAGACTTTAATCGTGTTTCTTTTAGAAATAACATTGATACAAAACTATCTTCACGGATAGATCTCTCAACTAGCTTTACAGCAAGTAGAGTTACTTCAAACGTGGGTCGCGAAAATGGAGATGGTGGAGGTAATACTTCAATCATCAATGCAGCTTTGGTGCTGCCCCCTACAGTTCCTGTATTTGACCCCACAACAGGAGAGTACGTACGTATGAACTATATAACAGGAAGTTCTACAGTGCCAAACCCGGTTCCATATGTTACCTTTTTACAGGATAATGGAACGATTGATCGTGTACTTGGATCGGCTGATCTTAGTATTAGATTTATTGAAGGACTTACATTGAAGATAAGTGTTGGGGCCGACCTTTCCAGTGCGTTGCGTGAAGTTTACGAACCGAAGCAAACAAATACGGGTTACAATGCCAATGGTATCGCTAGTCAGCAAAACAGAAGAAATCAGTCTCTTTCAAACGAAAATGTGCTCACTTACCTTAAGAAGACTGGAATTCATTCAATAAATGCAATGGTTGGGACATCAGCTTTATCTATCCAAAGCAAGTCGAGCAGCATGACTGCCAGAGACTTTATTTCGGATGTTTACGGTTACAACAACCTGGATGCAGGAGCCCAATGGGATAAGCCTTCCACCGGAAGAGATAAAAATACTTTGTTGTCCGGGTTCGGTCGTATCAACTATGTGTTAAAGGATCGTTACCTTTTTACTGTTACAGGACGAGCTGATGGTAGTTCCAAATTTGGTGCTAATAATAAATGGGCATTTTTCCCATCTGCCGCTTTTGCATGGCGTATGGATCAGGAAGCATTTATGAAGCAAGTGGATTGGATTAGTAGTCTTAAGTTGAGAGCTAGTTACGGGGTAACGGGTAACCAGAATATTAGCAGCTATTCTTCTGTCGAAAAAATGAATACCTATGTTTATCCTATCGGAGGAGTCACCAATGTGGGAATTGCTGCCGGAAATATGCCAAACCCTGATTTGAAGTGGGAAACAACCGCTATTTCTGATATTGGTGTGGATTTTGGATTCTTGAATAACCGCTTTAATTTTGTTGCCGATTATTATTATAAAAAAACGACCGATCTTTTATGGAATATATCAGTTCCATTAACAACCGGATTCGGTTCCGTTCTAAAGAATATTGGAAGCCTCGAAAACAAAGGGTTGGAATTAAGTTTATCTGCCGATGTGCTTACTGGCGATTTTAAATGGAATACTTCAATCAACTGGTCTACCAACAAGAATAAAGTCCTGGAAATTCCGGGTTACATTCCTACCCAACAAGGTACAATTTCCGGACACTTGAAAGTAAACGGTAGCTGGCTAGAGCCAGGTTTGCCAGTTGGCGTATGGAATTTACTTAAAACTACAGGGGTTATGCGTACGCAGGAAGAACGTGATAAAGCTGCCCGTGTAACTAGTACAACGTTTGATCAGGTGGGAGACATGAGTTTTTACGATAAAAATGGCGACGGTAAAATTAGTTTTGGTGAAGACAGAACTATTGTTGGAGATCCAAATCCTGATTTCATTTTTGGTTGGACAAATAACTTTTCTTATAAAAACTTTGATCTTTCTGTTTATATCAATGGCTCTTACGGTAATGACATTTACAATGTGTTGCGTGCAGAAACCAATATTGTGAGCACTTGGGGAAATCAGCGCAAAGAAGTCAATGACCATTGGACACCTACAAATACTAATGCCAAATATCCGAGAGCACACGTATTGGTAAACCAGAATTTATTACAATCGGACTTTTTAATTGAAGACGGTTCTTTCTTGCGAATTCAAAACCTGACCTTGGGTTATAACGTTCCCAAATGCCCGTTTGTGAAATCGTTAAGAGTATATGCAACCGGACAAAATTTGCTTACTATCACCAACTACTCAGGATACAATCCTGAAGTAAACAGTCAGGGTCAGAGTAACCTTCAATTAGGAGTGGATTACAATGCCTACCCAGCTTCTAAGTCATTTATCCTCGGAGTTAATATTGGTTTTTAATATTCAAATCAAAAAATTATGAAACTATACAAATATATGATTATCGCAGCTGTATTTGCGATTGGCAACTCTTCCTGCAGCGGCTTTCTGGATGAGGAGATTTATGAATCCATTACGCCTGATAATTTTTACAAAAATGAGGCCGATGCTAAAGCCGGGCTGACTTCTGTTTATCAAACTCTTCAGGAATCAAATGGATACAGACGGTACATCTGGATGGGGGCCGAATTTCCAGGAGAAGCTGCATACGCAAATGCCAGTGCCCCATCTCGTGTTGAAATGGATGATTATACGTGGACACCTACAACTGATTTCTGTAAATTAATCTGGCAGGTGTCGTACAGCGGAATAAGAAGGGCGAATAATCTGTTGTTGAATATCGACAAAGTAACCTTTAAAAGCGAGGATACGAAAAAACAGATTGTTGCTGAGACAAAATTTCTGCGTGCATTGAATTACTTTGCTCTGATCCGTTTTTATGATCATGTGCCTGTAATTACTGAAAAAGATAATATGAATGCCGAAGATCTTACCAATGAGGGAACAGACGATACCGTATGGGCGCTGATTGAAGAAGATTTAAAGTATGCCGAATCAGTTCTTAAAACTTCGTACGGAGCTGCAGATATGGGGCGAGCTACAAAAGGAGCTGCCATGGCCATATTATCAAAAGTATATCTTACGCAAGCGGCATGGCCATGGAATAAAGCTGGCTTTTGGGAAAAGGCGGCTTTGAAAGCAGACGAAATCATAACAAAGGAAAGTTCTTTTGGTTATGGGCTGGAAACAGATTTTCGGAATATATTCAACGTTAACAACGAACATGGTAAAGAATATATTTTCGACGTGGAGTTTGTTACCAATATCAATGGTCAAGATATACCTGCATTAACTGGTATGAGAGGATATAATGTGAAGAAAACAGACGGTTGGTCTTCTTTGATATCTACTCCCGATTTTTATAAATCCTACGAAGTGGGCGACAAACGAGTTTCAACTACTTTCCTTGTCGACTTTAAAGATGTAAAAACGGGTAAGACTTACCATTATGATCCTAATAATGGGAAAGAGCCCTCTTTTCCCTTGTGCCACTTCGCAAAATATCTTGATCCTAATGATAATTTGTCTACCGCAGCAGGCGATTATGGGTGCAATATGAAAGTAGTTCGTTATGCCGACGTATTATTGGTACAATCCGAGGCTTATTGTGAAATGAATCAAATCAATAAAGCGTTGTCGGGGATTAACCGGGTTCGTGAACGTGCCGGATTACAAGCTCTTCCATCAACAATATCTCAGGCAGATTTACGTAAAGCAATTATTCAGGAACGCATATGGGAATTTGCAGCCGAAGGTCAGGCTTTGTTTGATTTAAAACGACAACATGCCATGGCCGACAGAATGAAAAAAGCGATCAACGATAAATATTATACGCTCCCTGTTCCGCAGGATGAGATGGATAAAAATCCAAATTTAGTGCAACATCCTTTATGGAAATAACAGCCTGTCTGTTATGACTAAAAGAGAGGAAGGAATAGATATTTTCCTTCCCCTCTTTTTCAATTTTTCTTGTATATTTACAACATAAATTAGTATTATGATGAAAAACCACCTTTTATTCCTATTCATGTTTTGCCTGGAAATAACACATGCGCAAGTTACAGAGATAAAATACTTATCAGGTAAAGGTTCCGACGATGCCATCGAGTGGGACTTCTTTTGTACCAAAGGAGCTAAAAGCGGTTCATGGAATAAGATAAAAGTTCCATCCTGCTGGGAAACCGAAGGCTATGGCACCTACAATTATGGACACGATAAGAATAAGGCCAACGAAGAAGGATTGTATAAAACCAAATTTCAAATTCCGGCGGACTGGAAAAGCAAGCGTATTTTTATTGTTTTTGAAGGGTCTATGACCGATACCGAAATTAAAGTGAATGGTAAACAAGCAGGTACTGTTCATCAAGGCGCTTTTTATCGGTTTAAGCGGGAAATTACCAATCTGGTCCATTATGGAAAGTCAAATGATTTGGATGTAAAGGTGAGCAAGATGTCTGCCAATAATAGTATAAATGAGGCGGAACGCGAAGCAGATTTCTGGGTGTTTGGAGGTATCTTCCGTCCGGTTTACCTGGAGGCTGTCCCCAACGAATTTATAGATTATACAGCTATTGACGCACGTCATACAGGAGATGTTAAGGCAGATATTATCCTTTCGGGCAATCTGTCGGACATTGATGCTCAAATGGTGGTTCTGGATCAGCAAAATAAAGTGATAGGCAAATTATCTTCCACCCCTGCTGCCGGTAAAAAAAATAAAATCTCTTTGTCCGGTCATATAGCCGATGTAAAGCCCTGGTCCTCCGAATCCCCCACCCTATATTCTGCTTCTATTTCCATCAGCCGTAAAGGAAAGATGTTACATACGATAACAGAAAAGATCGGCTTCCGTACCGTGGAAGTCCGCGAACACGACGGGGTGTATGTGAATGGCGTAAAGATGATGTTTAAAGGGGTTAACCGTCATTCTTTCTGGCCCACAACCGGACGTACCACAAATAAACAGCTTAGCATCGACGATGTTAATCTGATAAAGGCGATGAATATGAATGCCGTTCGTATGTCTCATTATCCACCGGATAAACATTTTCTAGAGGTGTGCGACTCGTTAGGTCTTTACGTGATAGACGAACTCTGTGCCTGGCAATATCCGCCCTATGATACTCCTGTAGGCAAAGTGCTGGTAAGAGAAATGCTTACCCGCGACATAAATCATCCCAGTATTGTATTCTGGGCAAATGGAAATGAAGGTGGATTTAATTTTGACCTTGATCCTCTTTTTCCCCTATATGATATTCAAAAACGGGCTGTCCTGCATCCCTGGGCTAAGTTTAGCTGTATAAACACAGCACATTATATTAATTACGACACGGGTATAAATAATCTGTTTCATGGACGGGATATTTTTATGCCGACTGAAATATTGCATGGATTGTATGACGGCGGACATGGAGCGGGACTGGATGATTATTGGAATTTGATGCGTTCTAATAACCTCAGTGCCGGAATGTTTCTTTGGGATTTGGCCGACCAGGCTGTTGTCCGGACCGATAGAAATGGTTTTTTAGATACAGATAAAGATCACGGGGCTGATGGTATCACCGGGCCGTACCGTGAAAAAGAGGGAAGCTTCTTTACCATTAAAGAAATCTGGTCTCCTGTCCATTTGGAGAAAAAGTATATAACTCCCACATGGAATAAACGATTGATCATTGAAAACCGGTACGCATTTACCAACACGAACGAATGTTCATTCAAATTCCGACTTGCAAAGGTTACGAATCTTTCGGTGGATGGCGTGACATCTGTAGCTGGTCGCATCGACTCTCCCGATTGCAAACCGGGAGAAAAGAGCGCGATAACTTTAGATCTGCCCAAAGACTGGATGGACTATGATATCCTATATGTCACCGCCACCGATCGTGAAAACCGTGAGTTATTTACCTGGAGCTACGAAATTGGGAATCCTCTTAAGGTTGCCTCTCGATGTTTGCCAACGGATAAATCAGCCCCTGCTGCCCAAGCGCAAGATCTTGGAACCTTTTGGTTGTTATCGGCTGCCGGAGTAGAAGCCCGTATTAATAAGGAGACTGGATTGCTTCAAGCAGTCGTTTATCAGGGGAAAACCATTCCATTGAGTAATGGCCCTGTTCTGATAACAGACAAACAGGTAACCTGTAAATCCGTTCAATATAAATTGGCAGAAGGGAATCCACATTTGACAGTAACCTACGTAACGAACAACGGCAAAGATGTCGCCTATGGATTTACGTGGACCATGTTGCCTTCGGGCGTATTGCAACTGGATTACGATTACCGGCCACAGGATAAGATTTCCATGGCAGGAATTACATTCGATTTCCCGGAAGAGGGCGTAAAGGGAGCCACTCTGTTTGCAAACGGTCCATATCGGGTATACAAGAACCGCATGAAAGGAGGAACCCTGAACGTTTGGAATAAAACATATAATAACACTGTGACTGGCGAGAGTTGGGACTATCCCGAGTTCAAAGGATACTATTCCCTCTTTTATGGAATGAAACTGGATTGTCCGACACCCTTTGCTGTATATTCGGGAAAAGAAGATGTTATACTTCATTTATTCACTCCAGCTATACAATCCTTGTACGCAGCCGACAGGAATTATACAGTTCCGGCATACCCCAAAGGAAACATCTCTTTTATGAGTGCGATACCTCCGGTAGGTACTAAGTTTGGAAAAGCAGAGAATTACGGTCCCCAGTCCCAATTACACCGTTTTAGCGGTAATGGTGCAGAGAATAATATATCAGGACAATTGTTTTTTGATTTCAATACAATTAATAAATGACCGTCTTGAATAATTGCTTGGACACGCTTATTTATATAAGAAAGATCGGTACAAAGATAAATGCCCAAAGACAAAGGAAGAAAGGATATTCTGTCTCGTTTGATTTGATAGTTGAGAAACTTTGATTAACTTTGTAAGTGCTCATATAATAGCATTAGATATATGAAAGCAGATGTAAATGATAATATATTATCACTTATAGATAAAACTCCCAACTTGATAATGTCGGGTATTGCCCAGCGTGTTAAACAGAGGCGATTGGAAAAAGGGTGGACGCAAAAGATGCTTGCTGCAAAAGCAGGGCTTTCGTTGCCTTCCTACAGGCGTTTTGAATCATCTGGAGAGATATCTGTGCGTTCATTGGTGATGCTTGCATTTGCATTGGATATGACAGATGAGTTCGAAACTCTTTTCAGCAGCAAGACCTATCAGAGTATTGACGATATAGTAAAATCGGAGCAAACGAAACAAAGAAAAAGAGGGCATAAAAATGAATAGCGTCTCAATGATAGAGATTTTTGTATCTGATAGACGTGTAGGGCGAATGGCTCTTACACCCGAAGGATTGTGTGGTTTTGAATACGATGCAGACTGGATACAGAGCGGATTTTCAATATCTCCATTCTATCTGCCGTTGAAGCCAGGTCTGATAATGGCCAAGCGAGATCCGTTTGCGGGAAACTTTGGGGTGTTCGATGATAGTTTGCCGGATGGTTGGGGCAATCTATTGCTTGATCGTTATTTACAGGAGAAAGGGGTCGATCCGTATAAATTGAATATTTTAGAACGATTGTCGCTGATAGGTTCTACCGGACGTGGCGCTTTGGAGTATCAACCAGACAAAAGCATTGCCACAGATGATGAGTTTCTAAATTTTGATCGTTTAGCAAATGAGATCGAAAAAATACTCGAAAGTAAAGAAAGTACGGGTTCGGTCGATTTGCTCTATAAATATGGCGGTTCGTCGGGTGGAGCACGTCCCAAGGTATTTGCGAAGTTAGATGGTTGCCAGTGGCTTGTGAAGTTTAAAGCAACCAGCGATCCTGTTAATGTTGGAGAAATAGAGTACAACTACTCTCTACTTGCCAAAGAGTGTGGAATACGAATGGCGGAAACCCGCTTGTTTGATAATCGCTATTTCGGAGTTAAACGATTCGACAGAACGCCTCAAGGTAAGATACATACCATAAGTGCAGCCGGACTGCTCAATGCCAATTATCGGATTCCTAGTCTTGACTACTCTTTGCTATTGAAGCTGACGCTGAATCTCACCAGGGATATGGAACAGGTGGCTCAAATGTTCCGGCTAATGGTGTTTAATATCCTGATTTCAAATCGGGACGATCATGCTAAGAATTTTTCGTTCCAATGGATTGATGGGGCGTGGAAACTTTCGCCGGCTTATGATCTACTGCCAAGCAGTGGTTTTAATGGCTACCATACTACGACCATAAATGGTAAGGGAGAGCCTGCACTTGCCGATACGATTGCGGTGGCGACTGAAATAGGTCTGTCAAAACAGTCGGCAACTCAGATTATACAAGAGTTGACGGAGAAATGTATTGCAAAAAAGAAGACGAGATTCAGATTGAAATAGTTGATAACAGGATAAGCCATACGGATGCCCGATTTAGCTTCCATAGTCCCATGGATTTTCGTCGTAGATGATGGATTAAAAAGTCACCCAGAAGTTTACAACTTTTTTAAATGGATTACGTTAATAGTATAGTCATCAGCGAAATGACATTCTGGATTTTGAGATACGTAATTAGCTTTGAATTCTATAAAACTCGATAATATGGGATATAAGCATTTGGTTTTTGATATTGACGGGACTTTGGTGGACAATGAAAAAGCAGTTTTGTCTACTTGGCAGGAGACTATCCTGCAGTTATTTGGCAAGCGCTATGAGACGGCGGAGCTTAATTTTGTGTTGGGTATTCCGGGGGTGACTACCATGGAGCGTCTCGGGGCTGAAAATCCGAAAGAGTTTGATGAAGTGTGGGTTAAGAACTTTATGAAGCAAAAGGCTGAGATCGAGCTTTTTCCCCATATCGAGCATACAATCGCCGCTCTGAAGAGTAAGGGGTTGGGGTTAGGGGTGGTCACTTCGCGTACGCACAACGAACTGAACAACGATTTTGCCTTAGGTAAGATTATAGACCATTTTGAAACGATTATATGTGTTACGGATGCGCCCCGCCCTAAACCGAATCCGGATCCACTGCTTGTTTATATGGATAGGTGTGGCGTATCTCCGGATGAAGTGCTCTATATAGGTGATAGTGATTACGATTATCATTGTGCCAAAAATGCAAAGGTGGACTTTGGGGTGGCTTTGTGGGGTGATAACAGGATAAGCCATACAGATACCCGGTTTAGCTTTACTAGCCCCATGGATATTTTAAGGATCTGACTATAAACGATATAGTTATAAAACTAAGAAAGGCTTTCCGTTTGGAAAGCCTTCTTATTGGTGATCCGCCTGGGGCTCGAACCCAGGACCCCATCCTTAAAAGGGATGTGCTCTACCTGCTGAGCTAGCGAATCATCCTGTGCGTTACTTCTGTAATGCGAGTGCAAAGATAGGGCGTACATTTTTATTGTGCAAGTTTTCGCACCATTTTTATTTTGCTATCTTTGCAGGCATACTTGTAAACATACTGTAAAACATACTAATAAACAGACATTTTATCTATGGCAGACGATAAAAAAATTATTTTCTCTATGGTGGGCGTCACTAAGACGTTTCCTCCTCAGAAACAGGTTTTAAAGAATATTTATCTCTCCTTTTTCTACGGTGCCAAGATCGGTATTATCGGTCTTAACGGGTCGGGAAAATCTACCCTGATGAAGATTATTGCCGGTCTCGAAAAAGAATATCAGGGCGAAGTGGTTTTCTCGCCAGGCTACTCTGTGGGTTATCTTGAACAGGATCCAAAGCTGGAAAGCGGCAAGACTGTAAAGGAAATCGTACAGGAAGGGGTGCAGGATATCGTGAATGTACTGAAGGAGTACGAGGAGGTGAACGAGAAGTTTGGTGATCCCGAAGTGCTGGACGATCCCGACAAGATGGATGCGCTGATTAACAGACAGGCCGAATTGCAGGATAAGATTGATGCTACAGATGCATGGAACCTGGACAGCCGCCTGGAGCGTGCTATGGATGCTTTGCGTTGTCCGCCCGAAGATCAGGTGGTGGATACGTTGTCCGGTGGTGAGCGCCGTCGCGTGGCTTTGTGCCGTTTGTTGCTTCAGCAACCGGATGTATTGTTGCTGGATGAGCCTACCAACCACCTGGATGCAGAGTCTATCGACTGGTTGGAGCAGCATTTGCAACAGTATGCGGGTACGGTGATCTGTGTTACGCACGACCGTTACTTCCTGGATCATGTGGCCGGATGGATTCTGGAACTTGACCGTGGCGAGGGTATCCCCTGGAAGGGTAACTATTCTTCGTGGCTGGATCAGAAAACGAAGCGTATGGCGCAGGAAGAGAAGCAGGCCAGCAAGCGCAGAAAGACATTGGAGCGCGAGCTTGAATGGGCTACCATGGCTCCCAAAGCTCGTCAGGCCAAGGGTAAGGCTCGTCTTAATTCGTATGAGAAGTTGCTTAACGAGGATCAGAAGGAGCGCGAAGAGAAGCTGGAGATCTTTATCCCCAACGGTCCGCGTCTGGGTAACAAGGTGATCGAGGCGCAGCATGTGGCCAAGGCTTTTGGCGACAAGTTGTTGTTTGATGATCTTAACTTTATGCTGCCTCCCAACGGTATTGTAGGGATTATCGGTCCCAACGGTGCGGGTAAGACTACCTTGTTCAAGATGATCATGGGTATGGAGACGGTGGATAAGGGTACCTTCGAAGTGGGTGAAACGGTGAAGATCGGGTATGCCGATCAGACGCACAAGGATATCGATCCTACAAAGACGGTTTTCCAGGTGGTGTGCAGCGGACAGGAGTATATTCGTGTGGGTGGCAAGGAGATCAATGCCCGTGCTTACTTGTCGCGTTTCAACTTTACGGGCGGCGACCAGGAAAAGCTTTGCAGTGTTCTTTCGGGTGGTGAGCGTAACCGCTTGCATCTGGCACTTACGTTGCGTGCCGAGGCCAATGTGTTGTTGCTGGATGAGCCTACCAACGATATCGACGTAAATACCTTACGTGCATTGGAAGAGGGTCTGGAGAACTTTGCCGGTTGCGCCGTGGTTATCTCGCACGACCGTTGGTTCCTGGATCGTATCTGTACGCATATTCTTTCGTTCGAGGGTAACTCCGACGTGGTATTCTACGAAGGTTCGTACTCCGAATACGAGGAATACAAACGGAAACAGCTGGGCGATGTAGAGCCGAAGCGTGTTCGTTACCGTAAGTTGATTGCTGATTAATCATTTAAATAATACAAGACCATGAAAAAATCTTTTCTTTCGTTTGCAGCGGTTGTTTGTGCTGCCTTGATTGTGTGTACGGCCGATGCGGGTGCGCAGGTTGTAAAGTTGTTTAATGGCAAGGATTTGTCTAACTGGAATTTGTTTGTGGACAAAGGGGGCGCCAGTGCCCAGGAGGTGTATACGGTGAAGGATGGCGTAATCCATGTTAAGGGTACCCCTTTCGGTTACATGTACACCAAGGAGAAGTATAGTAACTTTATCCTGGATGTGGAATGGCGTTATCCGGTGGAAGCAACCAACAGTGGTATCTTCTTGTTTGTACAGGACGGTGAAAAGCTGTGGCCCAATGCGATTGAGTGCCAGCTTCACGCAGGCGATGCAGGCGACTTTGTTTTACTGGGTGGCAGCGATTTGTTCGAGTTTATGAGCAGACCGGGTACGGTTCGTCCGGCTTTCCCGGTGGTGAAGAAGACCAACGAATCCAGCGAAAAGCCTGTAGGCGAATGGAACCGTGCAAAAATTTACTGCAAGGATGGTAACATTACGGTGTTTATAAACGGGGTGTACCAGAATTCGGGTACGCGTTCGATGCATAAAACAGGTTACATTGCTTTGCAGAGCGAAGGAAAGGATATTCAGTTCAGGAATGTAACGGTTACTCCGTTGTAATCCGGAGGGTTTACAAATCGAGTAGGAGGAAAACAAAAGTAGTTTTCTTCCTACTTTTGTTTTCCGACCTCTCACACCACCGTACATGCCGTTCGGCATACGGCGGTTCTTTAATTACGATGCAGACGGCGATATAATCTCA
>NZ_JBFWMI010000019.1:0-42919 GCF_050251695.1 Macellibacteroides sp. | reverse complement strand
TATGGATAACTTGCATTCAACATATGACAAACGAATAATTCATATAACAGAAGAAAATTGTTTATAACGATGAAACAATTAGTTGTATACTATGTTCCAACTTATATGCCGGTATCTAAATTAACTTACAAAAGGCATAAAAATCAGATTATGACAGATGACAGATCCGTGAGAGATGAAAACAGGGATCTGTCATAACCTACTTATCTGATCATAAACCAGATAGCTCGAAAAAATGGCAGATGACAGATGTTTTCGTCAAAAACAGTTTTTATTTGTGGATAATATACGACTGATAACCTGTTTTTGCCTGTTTCCGAAATCGTTTGCATGACAAACTTGCTATCATTCGGCCTGCAACTGGTTTGTATCTGGTGTTTTAGTGTTTCATTTGCACCATAAAGATTTTAAATTATCACCATGAAACAAATTTTATTAGCTACAGTTTTATTGTTCTCGGCAGGTTTGCTGAGTGCTGAGACCGTCAAATCTCCCAACGGAGCGATGGTACTAAACGTAGAGCTCAAGAACGGAGTACCTGTTTATCGACTGGACTACAAAAACCAGGCAGTCGTTAAAGAGAGTAAGCTTGGTCTTGAACTTAAAGATGGCAAGAATCTTACGGACGGGTTTGAACTTACAAAAACAGAAACGGCATCGTTCGATGAAAGCTGGAATCCTGTTTGGGGAGAAGTAAAAACCATCCGCAACAACTACAACGAACTGGCAGTCACCCTCACCCAACCTTCAACAAGCAGACATATTTTGATCCGCTTCAGGGTGTTTAACGACGGGATTGGTTTTCGTTATGAGTTCCCTCAACAAGAAAACCTGAACTATTTTACAATCAAGGAGGAAAAAACGCAGTTTGCCATGACAGGCGACCATAAGGCATTCTGGCTTCCGGGCGATTATGATACCCAGGAGTATAGTACGATGACTTCCAATTTATCGGAAATCAGGGGATTGATGGATGAGGCAATTACTCCAAATTCATCGCAGACACCGTTTTCTCCCACCGGAGTACAGACTTCGCTGATGATGAAAAGCAAAGAGGGCCTGTACATCAACATTCATGAAGCGGCATTGATTGATTATTCATGTATGCACTTGAATCTGGATGATAAGAATTTTATTTTTGAATCGTGGTTAACTCCGGATGCTATCGGAGATAAAGGATATATGCAGACTCCCTGTCAGTCGCCCTGGCGTACTGTAATCGTAAGTGACGACGCACGTGATATACTGGCATCCAAAATGATTCTTAATCTGAACGAGCCAACCAAGTACGAAGATACATCGTGGATCAAACCGGTAAAGTATATCGGCGTTTGGTGGGAAATGATTACGGGTAAAAGTACCTGGGCCTATACGGATTTACCTTCTGTTAAATTGGGTGTGACCGATTACTCTAAAACCAAGCCCAATGGTAAGCATGCTGCCAATAATACAAAAGTGAAGGAATATATTGATTTTGCTGCCCTTCACGGATTCGATGCCGTATTGGTAGAGGGTTGGAACGAAGGTTGGGAAGACTGGTTTGGAAAGACCAAGGATTATGTATTCGATTTTGTAACTCCTTATCCTGATTTTGATGTAAAGGAACTGAACCGCTATGCAGCTTCCAAAGGGGTGAAACTGATGATGCACCACGAAACATCGGGTTCTGTACGGAATTACGAACGTCATATGGATAAAGCATACCAATTTATGGTAGACAACGGATATAACTCGGTAAAAAGTGGTTATGTAGGAGATATGATTCCCCGGGGTGAATATCATTACGGTCAGTGGTTGGTTAACCATTACCTGTATGCTGTAACAAAAGCGGCCGAATATAAAATTATGGTAAATGCGCACGAAGCGGTCCGCCCGACAGGACTTTGCCGCACCTACCCTAACCTGATTGGAAACGAATCGGCCCGTGGTACCGAATATGAGGCATTTGGTGGTAACAACGCAGACCATACAACTATTCTGCCATTCACCCGTTTAATGGGTGGTCCGATGGATTATACTCCCGGTATTTTTGTTACGCAGGTAAATAAAATCAATCCGGACAATAATTCGTTCGTGCATTCTACTCTTGCCCGTCAGCTTGCTCTTTACGTAACCATGTATAGTCCGCTGCAAATGGCTGCCGATCTGCCCGAACATTACAACCAATATCTGGATGCCTTCCAGTTTATTAAGGATGTGGCAATCGATTGGGACGAAAGCAAGTATCTGGAAGCCGAGCCAGGCGATTACATCACTGTAGCCCGCAAAGCAAAGGGTTCATCCTCCTGGTTTGTGGGTAATACCAGCGACGAGAACGGACATGCCTCAACGTTAAAGCTTGATTTTCTGGATGCTGGTAAAAAGTACATTGCCACAATTTACAGCGATGCTAAAGATGCACACTACGAAACCAATCCCCAGGCCTATACCATCCGCAAAGGAGTGGTAACAAGCAAATCAGTTTTACAGCTTAAGGCTGCACCGGGCGGTGGATATGCCATCAGCATTGTTGAGGCAACAGACAACGCATCTGTAAAAGGATTAAAGAAGCTATAATTCAAGTATTTAAGTTTAAAATTGAAGAATAGAGACCTTCCCGGCGGGAGGTCTCTGTTTTTTTATTAAAAGGGACAAAAGAATTTTCTACTTCCCGCATTCAATATCAAACTATTGTCGTAATTTTGCACCCGAATTAGATGTGTCGTTGACAACAGGGATTTTAATTATTAGTCAGAATTTATTTACATTAGTATTACAAATACATGATTAACTCCAAAAGCAGTGAATGGGTTTCTCGTGGTAAAAGCATCTTCCAATTCGTTTTAACCCGCTGTAAAGCAGGTTATGTGAAGGGCAAAACCATCTTCCAACAATCTCCCTGGTACAAAAAAATATTACTTTCGGGCGCAGCGTTTATCGTATTGTTCTTTATCTATCTGGTAATGGTAGATATTAATTTCTTATGGCTATTCGGTAAATCACCCAGTCTTTCAAGTATCAGTAACCCCAATCAGAGCGTAGCTTCCGTTATCTATAGTGCCGACGGGAAAGCGATCGGTAAGTATTTCCGCGAAAACCGTACACCGGTGGAATATGAAGAGATCTCTCCCATCCTGATAAAAACGCTTATAGCTACTGAAGATGAGCGCTTTTACGAACACTTCGGGATTGACTTCCAGGGGTTGTTTGCAGCGGTTAAGGACATGACACAGGGACGTGCACGTGGTGCAAGTACCATTACGCAGCAGTTGGTAAAAAACATGTTCAAGGTTCGTTCGCAGTATTCGAGAGGGGTATTGGGACAGATACCCGGATTGCGGTTGCTTATTGCCAAATCCAAAGAATGGATTACGGCTGTAAAGATTGAAATGTTTTACGACAAGAAAGAAATTCTTACCATGTACCTTAATACGGTAGATTTTGGCAGTAACGCTTATGGGATAAAAACGGCTTGTAAAACATACTTTAAAATTTCTCCCAAGGATCTTACAATCGAACAATCGGCCACGCTGGTAGGTTTGCTTAAGGCTACAACTACTTACAATCCGCGCGTAAATCCAAAAAACAGTCTGAAACGCCGCAACGTGGTGCTCGAGAATATGAAGAATCAGGGTATCATTACTGCGGCTCAACTTGATTCGATCAAACAGATACCCATCAAGCTGAATTATAATGTTGAAAGCAATTACGATGGAGAGGCTCTTTATTTCAGGGAAGCGGTTGCTCGTTCGCTGGAAAAATGGTGTAAAGACAACGAGATAGATCTTTATTCGGACGGATTAAAGATTTATACTACGCTGGATACACGTATGCAGAAATATGCCGAAGAGGCGGTAGATAAGCAAATGCGTGTTGTTCAGCAGAACTTTAACAACCACTGGGGTAAAGAAAACCCCTGGAGAGACGAGAATCACCAGGAAATTGTTGGCTTTGTAGAGGACATTGCCAAAAAGACCCAACTGTACAAATACCTGGTTCAGAAATACAACAATCAGGCCGACTCGGTAAATTACTATATGAATGAACCTCGTCGCCTCAAAGTGTTCGATTACAAGACAGGAGTAAAAGACACCACCTTCAGTGCCATGGATTCGATCCGTTACATGGAGCGTTTCATGCACACAGGCTTTGTAGCCATGGAACCTCAGACAGGATTCGTAAAGGCTTGGGTGGGCGACATTAACTTTGAAACCTGGAAATACGACAAGGTGCTTTCAAAACGTCAGCCAGGTTCTACTTTCAAACTTTTTGTATATACTACAGCCATCGAAAAGGGTATGTCTCCCTGTGATACACGTCCGGATAATTATATTAGCTGGGATGTGATGGATAAAGGTGAAATGGTGAAATGGGTTCCGCGTAATGCCAACGGCGAATATACGGGTGAAAATCTTTCCTTAAAAGCGGCTTTTGCTCGCTCTATCAATACCATCGCCGTAAAGCTGACTCAGGAAGTGGGGGTGGAAGAGGTTGTCAAGACTGCCCATGCCATGGGAATTAAAACGCCTCTCAACAAGATTCCTTCCGTAGGTTTGGGATCGTCTGATGTTTCACTGCTGGAGTTGGTAAACTCGTATTGTACGGTTGTAAATGATGGCAAAACACACGATCCGGTATTGGTAACCCGCATAGAAGACCACGACGGCAATCTTTTGTATCAACACAAGCAGGTGGATAAACAAGCCATCAGTTACGAGACTGCTTTCCTGATGACTCAGTTGCTGCGTGCAGGACTTACAGAATACAATGCTACTTCTCAGAATTTGTGGACCTACGATATTTTCCGCCAGAATACAGAGTTTGGAGGAAAAACTGGTACATCGTCCAACCACTCGGATGCCTGGTTTGTGGGTGTGAGTCCGAATCTGGTAGGT
Organism: Macellibacteroides sp.; assembly: GCF_050251695.1. Lineage (NCBI taxonomy): Bacteria > Pseudomonadati > Bacteroidota > Bacteroidia > Bacteroidales > Porphyromonadaceae > Macellibacteroides > Macellibacteroides sp. The sequence continues at coordinate 38,045 of NZ_JBFWMI010000019.1, read as the reverse complement.
GGTGCCTGGGTAGGTGGCGAACATCGCAGTATCCATTTCCGTACCGGCAAATTGGGTGAAGGCAGTAAGACGGCCCTTCCTATATTCGGTCTGTTTATGGAAAAGGTATTGGCTGATAATAACCTGGAAAAATATCGGGCCAAGTTCCCCAAGCCTACAAAGCCCATCAACAAACAGTATGAATGTATGTCGGTAAGACCAGCCGAAAACGATTCCATCGATTTCCTGAATTCAGACAGTTTGTTTATTGAAGAGGAGGAGCCGGAGTATATTGAAGCCACTCCCCCTCCGGCCCTTTAATCTATTTGTTTTTATTCAGCCAGTCGATATAGTCGGTATATAGTTCGGTCGATGTGGGATGACCTGCAAAAGCGGTGGTTCCGGGTTTATTCATCATTCCGATGTATTGATAAATCAGGATATTCTCGACGTACGGAGAGACGTCTTCCAACTGTGTACGTATCCTTTGGAAGGAAGCCGGAAGCAAGGCACTCTTGTAAACAGGACCTTCAAATTGAAACACTTCAACATCGGCCCATAGTCTGGCCCGGCCAACGCTGGCATGCACTTTCTGCAGCGCTTCGAAATACCGTCCGGCCGATCCTGCATCTGTTTTCAAAACGCCTACTTCATCTTGGTAGGCTATGATATCGATATCCAGGCGTTCGAGTTGGCGGGCAAAATTTGCATCGGCTTTTACAAACTTGGTGCCATAGGGGGCTATCAGGTTAACACAGCGGGGCATCAACTCCCTGGCTTTACGTGAGCAGGAGTTTACATAGTGGATGGTGGCCTCATCAATGTTTTCAGACAATCCGGTCTCATTTGGGTAATACCATCCGTAAAAGCTTGGGTGGTGACCGTATTTCCCGGCAACCTCTTCCATCCCCTTCTCTCTAATGCTGACCACCTCCTTGCTCGTCATCAGTTTATACATATCGCCCGAATCTCCCCAAAAGTCGTTACTTACAAAGAACTTGACCCCAAACTCGTCGGCAGCCGACAATACGGCCTCTAACGGATCCGGACATTCAAAATCATGACGGGGTTGCAATTGCGACGGGTAAAAGGTTTTCCCTTTATCGGCCACCGAGAGCAGCACCAGATATTCCATTCCTGCTTCGCGTATCTCTCTGATTTTTTCGCGCCACTGTGCTGATGTGAAACTTCTTAAGGTTGGATCCCAGTATTTACCCTCGGCCGGATTGTGGTGATTAAATTCAAACCACGATCCGATGATAGGTTTACATTTTGATGACAGAGGTGCTTCGGTTGCAAGCAATTGCTGATTTAGCAAGCATGATGAAGCGATGGAAATACCGCAAGCATGTATAAAATTACGTCTGTTCATGTTAGTATGAATCTGTTAGTAGGTATACTATACAAACGATAAAACAGGAAAATAATACTCATTTACGAATCAAAAAAAGAGGCTTTCAATAAATTTGAAAGCCTCTTTAATATACAAATAGAATGTATTATTTCTTTTTGGGAGCAGTGTTAGCGTTACTTCCTTCTGCCCTCTTCTTATTTCTCCAGTAACTGCCGTCGCGCTTGCTTCCAAACATATTCCGGCGTTTAGACTCTTCTTTGATTGCCTTGTTCTTCTCGGCAACAGCTTGCTTTACCTGGGCAGTTTCAAAAGGATTACCTCCCGCAGCCGGTATCTGTTTTCCGATCAGTTTATGAATGTCTTTCAACAATGGCATCTCCTCTGCATCGCAAAACGAATAGGCAACTCCACTTCGTCCGGCTCTGCCTGTACGGCCGATCCGGTGTACATAAGTTTCCGGCACATTGGGCAATTCGTAGTTTATTACGTGCGAAAGGTTGTCTACGTCTATCCCTCGGGCTGCAATATCGGTTGCAATCAAAACCCGTGTAGATCCATCTTTAAAATTTGAAAGGGCACGCTGACGGGCATTCTGACTTTTATTTCCATGAATAGCCTCTGCAACGATCTCATATTTTACAAGTGATTTGGCAATCTTGTCGGCTCCGTGCTTGGTTCTTGCAAAAACAAGTACAGATTCCAACGACTTGTTTGCCAGCAAAGAGGTAAGAAGAGAAATCTTATCCTTCTTTTCCACATAGTATACGTACTGGTCGATCGTATCAACTGTAGAAGATACAGGAGTAACCTCAACCTTTTCGGGCTTGTAAAGAATCGTACTTGCCAGTTTTTCAATTTCGGGAGGCATCGTTGCCGAAAAGAACAGCGACTGACGCTTTTTGGGCAACAAGGGCAGAATACGTTTGATATCGTGTATAAATCCCATATCCAACATCCGGTCGGCTTCATCCAGCACAAAGAAATCAAGACTTTTCAGACTTACATATCCTTGATTGATCAGGTCGAGCAGACGTCCGGGTGTGGCGATAAGAATATCCACCCCACGTTGCAACGCATCGGTTTGAGGCTTCTGTCCCACTCCTCCAAAAATAACTGCATGGCGAAGGTTGGCATAACGTCCGTATGCTTCGAAACTCTCGTCAATCTGAATAGCCAGCTCACGCGTTGGTGTAAGAATAAGCGCTTTAATACCTCTGCTACGCTCTTTCTGCTGCTGATTGTATAGTTTCTGTATGATGGGAATGGAAAATGCGGCTGTTTTACCTGTGCCCGTCTGTGCACACCCCAATAAATCGTATCCGTCTGTTACTATGGGAATGGCTTCTGCCTGTATGGGTGTCGGGGTGGTGTATCCTTCTTGTTGTAAGGCCTTTCTAATAGGCTCTATTAAGTTTAAATCTTCAAATGTCATGTAATGATTGGGTGAGCCTCGCGGCTCGTTATGTAAATATTGGGTGCAAAGGTACAACAAATATGCCAGACATTAACTATCTTTGCTATCTAAATCATGATTGAGAGACCAAACTGAAACGATGAAGGAGATTGAGGCGTTATTAAAAAAGTTTTTTGGATATACTTCCTTTCGCCCCTTACAGGCGGATATTATCAAAAGAATACTGGATAAAAAAGATTCACTGGTGCTGATGCCGACCGGTGGAGGTAAATCCATCTGCTTTCAGTTGCCGGCTATTTACCTGCCGGGTACGGCTGTTGTAATCTCTCCTCTGATTGCCTTGATGAAAGACCAGGTGGAAGGCCTGTTATCTAACGGAATACCTGCTGCTGCACTTAACAGCAGTATGCCCGATGCCGAACGACAACGCATCAAACAACTTTGCATGCAGGGGAAGGTGAAGCTTCTGTATATTTCACCCGAGGGATTGATGGGGGAAGTGGATTGGTTGCTTCCACGTATGGATATTTCTTTGATTGCCATCGACGAGGCTCACTGTATCTCGCAATGGGGACATGATTTCCGTCCGGAGTACACCCAACTGGCCGTTCTGAAAGAGCGTTTTCCAAAGGTCCCTATCGTTGCTCTGACGGCCACCGCTGATAAGATTACGCGGCTGGACATACTCAATCAGTTGAAACTGAATGATCCCCAAACCTTTATTTCGTCGTTCGACAGACCAAACCTATCGCTTACCGTTAAAAGAGGTTTCTCAAAAAAAGAAAAGATTGCCTCCATCGTTCATTTTATCAATGCCCGCAAACAACAAAGCGGGATTGTATATTGCATGAAGCGAAGTGACACGGAAGAATTGGCGGAAGCGCTAAACTCCTATGGTATAAAGGCTATTGCCTACCATGCGGGATTAGCACCTGCCCGACGTGAAAAGGCCCAGGATGACTACATAAACGACCGGTTCGATGTGGTTTGTGCAACTGTTGCCTTTGGTATGGGGATCGATAAAAGTAACGTTCGTTGGGTAATACACTATAACATGCCCGGAAGCATTGAAAACTATTATCAGGAAATCGGGCGCGCCGGACGGGATGGTTTACCCAGCGATACCTTGTTGTTTTATTCTTTGGGCGATTTGGTCTTGCTCCGTCGTTTTGTGGAAGAGAGCGGACAAAGCGATATCACTTCCGAAAAGCTGGAACGTATGAAGCGGTACTGCGAAACCGATGTTTGCCGTAGGCGGATATTGCTTAGTTACTTTGGTGAAGAGGCAGAACACGATTGTGGTAATTGTGATGTGTGTAAGAATCCTCCTCAACGGTTCGACGGCACAATACTGGTACAGAAAGCGCTAAGTGCAGTGGTACGCACGGGTGAGCGGGTTGGCATACAGATGCTGATTGACATCTTGCGGGGGTCGTTCCGCCAGGAGATCAGGCAACATGGGTATGATCAGCTGAAGACTTACGGTGCAGGTCGGGATCTTTCATACAAAGAGTGGAAAGAATATGTTTATCAGATGCTGCAGTTAGGCTACGCTGAAGTGGATTATGCAGCCGGACGTACGCTTAAGGTTACTCCACTGGGAAGCAAGGTTCTTTACGGCGAACTAAAAGCCCAACTGGCTACCTGGAACGAAGATGAAAACACGGATAATTATTCCGACAAAGGTTCGCGAGGAACACGTGAGACTAAAAAGAAATTTAAAGCGAGTCCGATTCGTCCCATCGATTCAGATTCTATAGAAGAATCCTTGCTGGACTCACTCAGACAACTTCGTAAACAGTTGGCCGAAAGGGAAAGTATGCCTGCATACATTATTTTCAGCGATCAATCGCTTCAGGATATGGTTGAAAAGAAGCCCGTTACGCTGGATGAGTTTAGTGAAATAATCGGAGTTGGGCAGATTAAGCTGGATAAATACGGAAAAGTATTTGTCTCTCTGATCCGTTTTGTTCTTAAATTACCAAAGCTCAATTTCTAGAACTGGAATCTTACTGAATAGCTGATGCTCTTAGATAATTAAAAAGGCGTATCCTCACGGACACACCTTTCTACCTTTGAGCGTTTTGACTATTTTACCCATTCTCCTTTATTTTCAGGAAAATCGTTGTGTGTAACTTCTTACACAACAAAGTATATGAAAATACCGTGCCAAAACAGGATATAAAAACCTATCATCGGATAATCAGCTTAAATACAATGATTTATAATAACACACAAAGAATGAACACCTGGGGAAACATGTGTAACACTGTGGAATATTTCCTCAATAAAACGGGGAATTAAAACAATATTCCGAGGGAAAAACTCATTTTATTGGTTCTGTTCTTCAAACTGAAGTTACTTTCGTAGGGTAAAAGAGTGGTTTGATAAGAGAAATCAGTTTTGGATTGATTGATACCGAATTCATAATAAAAATCAAAGAACATCCGCCAAATACTTACCGACACTCCGGTTACGGCATTAACACCATACGGTTTGCTTTCGCCCGACAGCTTAAAAGTTTCCGGATTACCTACGGGTGAAAAATCTTCCGTAACCCTGTACCTTAATTTCGGTCCGGCCTGAAAACTGAGACAATAAGGATAAGATTTTACCATATTGAACCCTAAAAGCACCGGCACTTCAATTGTATTTGTCTCCACATTGAATCCTTCTGAAGAGACTGCAGATGTACTTTTAAGATACGTTTGATCTATACCATCAGGCAACGAATAGTTGATACTTCCGTCTGCGTGGTTCCATTCCACACCCGGCATAATAAAAAACCGGTCGATATTTATACGGCAAAACAGTGCAGCAAGGTAACCTACTTTGTATTGAAGATTCACATTTTGCGCCTCTACCCCTTCTATTGTCAACGAGTTGATAATAGGAAGTGTTGAGCTGAACCCGAGTTTCGCTCCAAACGAAAAACCTTCTGTTTCGTTTTTCTGTGTCTGAGCTCCTCCAGTAAATGCAATAATCAACAATACTGTAAGTATACCTAATTTCTTCATTTCAATATTTATTTTTTCTTTTTAACCGACCAGCCGAATTTACCGATCAGCTCTCCTAATCCATAATACTTTCCATGAGAATACGCCAACAAATCGGCTCTTTGCATATCGAAAGCCCCTGTTTCTGGATCGAGGTAGGCATCGTCTGCCTGTACATTTACCACATCGGCAATAAACATATCGTGGCTTCCAAGTGCTAATACCTCTTTCACCCGGCATTCAATACAAAGAGGAGACTCTTCAATTATAGGTGCACTGACTAACTTTGACTTGCCGGGAGTAAGATTCATTTCATTAAATTTGTTATAATCTTTACCGGAACTTACACCGCACCAATCGGTTGCATAAGCCATTTCTCGGGTAGTAAGATTGATTACAAATTCCATATTCTTTTTTAGAATCGGATACGAATGCCGTCCGGGCCGTATGGATATATAACACATAGCCGGATTGGTACATATAGTACCGACCCAGCTGACTGTTATAATATTGTACTCGGAAGGTTCGCTGCCACAACTCACCATTACAGCAGGTACCGGATAGATCATTGTACCCGGCTTCCAGTCTTGCTTCATAAAATAATAATATCTTCTTTATTTATTTTTCTTTCGCAGTAACGGCATTTTACGGTTCCCGACTCCTTATCTATCACATCAAAGCGGGTTGGCATCGGTTCGTTGTTCGTTATGCATTTGGGATTGTTACATTTAACCAGCCCAACCAGTTCATCAGGGAGTTCAACGGTTTTCTTCTCAACAACCTCGTAATCGCGTATGATATTCAGAATTACATTAGGAGCTATCAGGGCGATGCGGTTAATCACATCTTCTTCAAAAAACTTATCGGCAATTTTGATAATACCTTTGCTTCCCATCTTTTTACTATGGAAATTGTTCCCGATTGTAATTGTGTTTTCAAGTTCTTTCAAACTTAACATATCGGCTACCTTAAATAGCTGACGGGGGGGGATATGATCAATGGCGGTACCGTTCTCCAAAGCGGCAACCTGCAACTCTTTTTTCTTTTCTGCTGACATAACTGTACTGCTTTTAAATAGTAATTCCTAACACTTCGCAAATAATGGCCTGACGGGCAAAAAGTCCATTTCGTGCCTGCTGTATGTAATAGGCTTTAGGACTATCGTCTACATCATACGCAATTTCATTTACCCGTGGCAGCGGATGCAAAACACGCAAATTATCTTTGCTATTCTCCAGCATCTGACTTTTCAGGATATATACATTCTTCACTCTCTGATACTCTTCGAGGTCTGTAAACCGTTCGCGTTGAACACGTGTCATATACAAGATATCTGTCTCGTTGATAACCTCTTCCGAGAAAGCGGTGTGTTCATAATACTTTATGTTGTGCTTGTCGCAAAACAACTTATACTCGTCGGGCATTCGCAATTCGTCTGGTGCTACAAAATGAAAAGTAGGATTAAAATGCGACATCCCGCTGATTAAAGAATGTACCGTACGTCCGTATTTAAGATCTCCCACCATGGTAATGGTAAGATCGGTAAGTTTGCCTTGAGTCTTCTGTATGGAATATAAATCCAACATGGTTTGAGAGGGATGTTGATTGGCTCCATCTCCGGCATTGATGATTGGAATATCTGTAATTTCGGATGCATATTTCGCTGCTCCTTCAAGATGATGCCTCATTACAATCAGATCTGCATAGTTACTAACCATAAGGATGGTATCCTTTAAGGTTTCTCCCTTGGAAGAACTGGTAGTTGAAGCATCCTGAAAACCAATCACTTTACCGCCTAAACGGTTGATTGCGGTTTCAAAACTCAAACGGGTGCGGGTGGACGGTTCAAAAAAGAGCGTTGCTGCTACTTTGCCTTCCAACAAATTCCGATTTGGATTATCTTCAAACTTTCTGGCATTATCCAGAATACGAAGAATGTCCTCCTTGGTACATTGATCGATCGAAACTAAACTTTTACTTTTCATATGCTATATCACTGCTTATGTCACAAAAGTATGGAAAAAATCAGAGACGATATAGTCGGCAGCCTTTTTTTATCATTGTTTTTTAGTTTAAAGATTATGTTTATTGGATTAACAATAATTATAACAGGAAATAGTTACCTTTGCGGTTTCATAATGAAAGAAGGTAAAAAAGATGACATCAAACGCTCGTAAAAAGATCATTATTGGTTTTTGGGTATTCTACGCTGCAGCAGCTTGTGTAGCAGTATTGCTTTTTATTGCCATAGCCAATGGTTCGGTAGGCTACATGCCTCCTGTTGAACAATTGGAAAATCCAATTGACAAATATGCTTCTCAAATAATTTCCACCGATGGAAAAACATTGGGTAGCTATGCCCACAGTAAGGACAACCGTTTATTTGTAAACTACAAAGACCTCTCGCCCGAACTGGTCAAAGCCCTTATCGCAACAGAAGACAAGCGGTTTACAGACCACTCCGGAATCGACGTAGCAGGACTTTTCCGTGCCATTGTAAAACGAGGAATCCTGATGCAAAAAAGCGGAGGTGGTGGAAGTACCATCACACAACAGTTGGCAAAACAACTTTTTTCACCCAGTGCAGATAACGTGGTTGAACGTTTGTTTCAAAAGCCTATTGAGTGGGTAATCGCCGTACAACTGGAGCGATTCTATACGAAAGAGGAGATCATCAATATGTATCTGAATAAGTTCGATTTCCTATATAATGCAGTGGGTATCCAATCGGCTGCCAGGGTTTATTTTAGTACCACTCCAAAAGCATTAAAGATTGAAGAAGCTGCCACGCTTGTGGGTATGTGTAAAAATCCTTCCTACTATAACCCGATTCGTCATAACGAACGCACCAAAGGCCGGCGAAATGTTGTTTTGGATCAAATGTATAAAGCCGATTATATTACCAAACAGGAACGAGATTCGCTGTCATCGTTACCTCTAAAGGTGAAATTTACGCCAATGGATCACAAAGAGGGACTTGCTGCCTACTTTAGAGAATATTTACGTCTGACTCTTACAGCAAAAAAACCCAAAAGGAGTAACTATGCCAGCTGGCAGTCGCAAAAATTCTCGGAAGACTCGTTAGCTTGGGAAACAAATCCTCTTTATGGATGGTGCAATAAGAATAAAAAAGCCAATGGAGACTACTATAACCTATATGACGACGGACTACGAATCTATACCACAATAGATTCCCGCATGCAAAAGTATGCAGAAGATGCCGTAAGAGAACATGTAGGCGGTACATTACAACCCATGTTCTTCCAGGAAAAAGCAAAAAGAGATTATGCTCCTTTTTCCAGAGATTTACGATTGGGGCAGGTTGACACCATTCTTACACGTGCTATGCAACAAACCGATAGGTATCGTGCTTTGAAAGCAAATGGTTTAAGCATGGAAGAGATTAAAGCGGAATTTAAAAAGCCTGAAGAAATGCGGGTATTTAGCTGGAATGGCCCAGTCGATACGATCATGTCTCCCTGGGATTCCATACGTTATCACAAATCATTCCTTCGTAGTGCCTTTATGGCTATGGACCCGCATAGCGGACATGTCAAAGCATATGTAGGCGGCATCGACTATAACGATTTCCAATATGATATGGTAAATGGTGGTCGGCGTCAGATTGGTTCTACCATGAAACCGTTCCTGTATTCTCTTGCCATGATTGACGGCTTTACACCTTGCGATGAAATGTTGCATGTGCAGCAACAACTTCGGGATGAAAACGGAAACCTATGGGTTCCAAGAAATGCCGGAGCAAAGCGCGTTGGTGAAACTGTTACAATTAAGTGGGGGTTGCAAAATTCTTCCAACTGGGTAACAGCCTATCTGATGGGGCAGCTTTCTCCATATACATTTGTACGTTTACTTCATTCCTTTGGATTAAAGAATTACATAGATCCGGTAATATCGGTGTGTTTAGGAACGCCAGACGTTTCGGTAGGCGAAATGGTTACCGGATATACTACGTTTGCCAACAAAGGGATTCGGGTTGATCCGGTCTACGTTACCCGTATTGAGGATCAGTTTGGCAATACAATTGCAAGCTTCACACCAACAATGAGTGAAGTCCTTACAGAGGAGGCCTCGTACAAAATGTTATATATGCTACGGAGTGTTGTAGACGGTGGTACTGCCAGCCGTATCAGATACAGATACAACATTACAGCTCAGATGGGTGGTAAAACCGGAACTACTCAAAACAATTCCGACGGTTGGTATATGGGATTTACCCCTAGCCTGGTTGCCGGATGTTGGGTTGGTGGTGAAGACAGATCCATTCACTTCGATCGGTTGAACGAAGGACAGGGAGCCAGCATGGCTTTACCTATTTATGGTCTGTTTATGCAGAAAGTATATGCCGACAAATCCTTGGGTTATCTGGAAAGTGAAGTTTTTGAAGTTCCGGAGAAATACAGTAATCCATGTGGTAAACCTGTTTCGGAACAAGAAAACAATACCCCCGAAGAATCCGGAGGTATTGATGATATCTTCAAATAAATCAGCTGTTCTGCCGCGAACTTAAAAGGCTTTGAGTTCGCGGTAGAGCCTCTGAACGGGCAATCCCATTACATTAAAAAACGACCCATTAATCGCTTCTGCCCCGATATATCCGATCCACTCTTGTATTCCATAGGACCCGGCTTTATCATAAGGTTTATATTTATCTACGTAATATTCAATATCAGAAGGCTCCAGATAACCGAAACTCACGGCAGACGAGACAGAAAAATTAGTACTCTTGTTCTTTGTAACAATACAAACTCCTGTTATTACTTCATGAACTCGGTTGGATAATTTCATCAGCATCTTAATTGCGTCTTCGCGGTCAGATGGTTTTCCAAGAATCTCTTCGAAAGTCCAGACTACCGTATCTGCGGTAATAAGCAATTCGTCTTCCTGCAAAAAAGGGGCATAGGCATCTGCCTTTTTCTGTGCGACATGCATAGGTATCTCCTCGGGAGACAATCCCTCGGGATATGATTCATCAACATCTCCATTTACTTTAACTTCGAAAGAGATATCCAAGCCGGCCAACAATTCTTTTCTTCTGGGAGAATTGGATGCTAAGATTATTCTATACTTATCTAGATTGGACAACATAGGTTTCTGTGTTTTTCAATTATATTTTAATATTTTCCAGGAATTACCAACCGAACGCTTCTCCCGTCAGCCATGTTCCCTGTGTTTTCATCGTTTGCTCTATCACATCACGTGCAATTCCCTCTCCACCGTTTTTAGATGAGATGTAAAGCGAAATATCCTTTATTTCGGAAGCTGCATCCGCTGGCGCTACAGGCAAGCCAACCAGCTTCATTACTTCATAATCAGGAATATCATCTCCTGCATACAGGACCTCTTCAGGTTTTAAACCGGTAAGATTCATAAAATCAGTATAATCTTTCATCTTAACGGAGCTCCTCATATAGATATACTTAACCCCCAAACGTTCAAAACGCATTTTCACAGAATCGGTATACCCTCCGGTTATGATTGCGACCTGATATCCTTTCTTTACAGCAAGCTGTAAGGCATACCCGTCTTTAATATTAACAGTACGCATCGGATCTCCGTTGGGATGCAGAGGTATGACGTCTTTAGAAAGAACTCCATCCACATCAAAGATAAACCCTCTGATTTTTCTTAAATCATAATTTATACTACTCATTGCTGGATTCTTTATGTATATTCCGGCTGATTAACCGGTAAAGCTCTTTCATATTTGGGTCGGAAAGAAGCTCTATATGTTTTTCAATAATATTTTCATCATATCTGATTGCCGGTCCGGTTTGCGCCTCGCGGGCAGAAAGCTGATGCACCTTGGCTGCTGTTTCATCAATAAGGGGCAAAAGAAATGCCTCGGACAAACTTTGTTCCTGCAATATTTTAGATGCCATCAAATACATGTGATTCGTAAAATTACAAGCCCATACAGCTGCAAGATGCAAATGTTTTCTCTTTTCCGAAGAAAGAGAGATTACCTGTCTTGTAAGCTTACCTGCAAAAGATAACAAATATGCTTCGTCGCCGGCAGAATTTGATTCAATAAACACCGGCACAATACTAAAATCTATGTCTCTATTTTTACTGAACGTCTGCAGAGGATATAATACCCCATACCTATCATTATATCCTTCAAATACACCCATCGGAACACTTCCAGCAGTATGAAGCCAAAGACCTTTATTTTGGGGAATTTTATGAATCAAATCAAGTAAGGCAGAATCTTTGACTGAAAATATATAAATATCAGCATCGTTTACAATGGACTCTGGTTCGGTAGTAAAACTGCATGAAAGTTTATTGGCTAGCAAACTTGCATGGGATTCTGTCTGACTGTAAACCTGGACGACTTCAATCCCAGCCCCTTTCATTGCCAGAGAAAGGTGGGTAGCAAGGTTTCCAGATCCGATAAACACCACTTTCATGACTCAGAGGATTCTGATTCGGATGGAAAAACAAATTTATCTATGTGAATCTTTTCCCACTGCAAATGTGTTTCATCAAATGGCTTCCTGTCTTGGTCTTTATAGCCAACTCCGATAATAGAAAGCACTTCCATCTGATAAGGTATATCCAGCAAGTCTCTTACATATTGAGCAGAATCAGTCTCTCCGGCTGTTTCACGATTTCTAATCTGGCACCAACAACTGCCTAAGCCCAAATCTTCGGCCTGAAGTTGGATATAAATAGAGGCAACCGATGCATCTTCAACCCACACATCACTTTCCATAGGATTAGCTAACACAACAATAGCAAGTGCAGCAGTTTCAAGAAAAGAAGAACCGTTCTTCTTACAAGATGCCAGTTTCTGCAACATCTCTTTATTTTCAACGAGCACAAACTGCCACGCATTACTTCGTTTTGAAGATGGAGACATTAATGCTGCTTTTAATAACGATTCAACTTGTTCGGGGCTAAGTAGCTGGTTTGTAAACTTTCTGATACTTCTTCTTTTTTTAATCAGTTCTGCAAAGCTCTCCATTATTCTCTATTTAGATGATAAATTGTTTGAATTTCGACAAAATTAATAATATTTTTATCACTCCGGGTATACGCTTCTTCTTTTTTTCTCGTTAAGTATTACTAGTAAGATACAGAATATGAAAATACGTGCGATTGCAGCACTGCTATATATTATCATTTCCGCAACCACGCTGGCTCAAGGGCGGATCAAAATTTCCGGGTACGTACGCGACGCGGATGGTAATCCTATTGAACTTGTAAACATCCGTGTAAAAAATTCTCTGAACGGTTCTATGAGCAACGACAAAGGCTTTTATGCTTTACATGTGGCTGCCGGAGATTCGCTCACGCTTGTTTATTCGTGTCTGGGATACAACAAGGCCGAACGCATAATACCCAAAGCCGACCGTGACATGCGGCTTAATGTGCAAATGAACAGTACATCACTCAACTTGGGAGATGTAACAATAACCGCAATCCGCAAACAAACCACCACCATGGAAACGTTGGATGCAAACCGGATAAGGCTCCTCCCCGACCCTGCCGGGGGAAGTATCGAATCTTTGGTGGTTACGTATGCCGGAGTTTCATCAAGCAATGAACTTAGCTCTCAATATTCGGTCAGAGGAGGAAGCTATGATGAAAACATCGTATATGTTAATGGAATTGAAGTATTCAGACCCTTGCTGATCCGGTCCGGCCAACAGGAGGGACTAAGCTTTATCAATCCTGAACTCACTGAATCTGTCAATTTTTCGGCCGGTGGATTTGAGGCACGTTACGGAGATAAGATGAGCTCGGTTTTGGATATCAATTACAAAAAGCCTAAATCGCTGGAAGGTTCAGCTTCTCTGAGCTTTCTTGGTGCAAGCGCTTATGTTGGAAGCAGCATCGGCAAATTAACTCAAATCACCGGTATCCGTTACAAAACAAACCAATCGCTATTGAATACAATGGATACAGACGCTGAATTCAATCCTACTTTTGTTGACTTACAGTCGTATATAACTTATCAGATCACTCCAACTTTGGATGTCAATTTCTTAGGAAACGTCTCAATAAATAATTACAAATTCACACCTTTTACACGCGAAACTTCTTTTGGAACAACGTCTATGATTAAAAAATTCAAGGTTTATTTTGATGGACGTGAACAGGATAAGTTTGAAACTCTCTTTGGTGCAATGGTAATAAAAAAAAGGCTGACCGAGCAAACGGAGTTAGGTCTTCAAGCCTCCGCGTTTTCAAGCAAAGAAGAAGAAACGTATGATATTTCAGGCGAATACTGGTTGAATGATTTAGGTGAAGAGAACAATACGGACGACGACGCATCTTCTGCTTTGGAGGTTGGAACCTATCACGAACATGCAAGAAACAGACTCAACTCCAACATCATCACTATTGGGCATTATGGTGAAAGCAAATTAAAAAACAACACCTTGAAGTGGGGAGTTAATGTTCAACTCGAGAAGATAAAAGACCGAATTAATGAGTGGGAAAAACGTGATTCGGCTGGATATTCTTTACCTTACACAGGATCGGAGGTAAGTCTTATTACAAATCTGTATTCTAACAATAAGCTGGAAAGCAGCCGGACTTCCGGTTACCTGCAAGACAATTTCAAATTCAGGACCAAGCATGGATTATTTACATTGGTAGCTGGTATCCGGGGAAGTTATTGGAGTTTCAATAAAGAATTCATTTTCAGCCCGCGTGCTTCAATCGGCTTTATTCCTAACTTCAATCAGGATCTTACATTCCGTTTTGCCTCCGGCATTTACTATCAGTCTCCTTTTTACAAAGAAATGCGTGTTACCAAACAAGATGAGCAGTCCAATAATGTTGTAGTTTTAAATGATGCTCTGAAATCTCAGCAATCAGTGCATTTTATATTAGGGGGAGATTATACATTCCGCGCAGCCGAAAGAAACTTCAAAATATCAACTGAAATTTACTACAAAATGATGGATAAACTTAATCCTTATACAGTAGACAATGTAAAGATAAGATATTACGGTGAAAACTGCGCCAATGGCTATGCGTTAGGGATGGACGTTAAGTTTTTTGGCGAATTTGTTCCCGGAACCGACTCATGGCTGAGCTTTTCAATAATGAAAGCAGAACAAACAATCAGAGACAAGGTAACAGTACCAATGCCTAATAGCCAAAGATACAATGTTTCTCTATTTTTTCAAGACTATTTTCCTGGTTATAAAAAGGTTAAATTAAATCTTAAAGGAGTGCTTGCCGGAGGATTACCTATTACAGCTCCCAGAAAAGGATATGAAGATGGATTCTTTCGTATGTCTCCTTACAAAAGAATTGATTTGGGATTATCCTATCAAATTGCTGGCGCAACAGAAGAGATCATGCAACGAGGGATAATGAGTAAATTAAAAAACATTTGGATTGGAGTGGATGTCTTTAATATTTTGAATATAAAAAATGTCAGTTCATATTATTGGGTGACCGACATTTACAACCAGCAATACGCCGTTCCGAATTATCTAACAGGCCGTCAACTCAATCTGAGATTAATTGCTGAATTCTGAAAAAACTCAATTATTCATTTTTAGGCTGTCAGAATTGATATATCATTGGATAAAATTAAAGAAATATTTCACCATTGTATAAAAAGGATGTACATTTGCAGCAATAAAAAATCATTTAATTTATTAATATATCATGGAAATTACGCATATTGAACATTTAGGTATTGCTGTAAAAAGTATTGAAGAGGCACTGCCCTACTACGAACAAGTTTTAGGTTTGAAATGCTATAACATCGAAGAAGTTGCAGATCAAAAAGTAAAAACAGCTTTTTTTATGGTTGGCCAGACTAAAATTGAATTACTCGAACCAACAAGCGAAGAAAGTGCAGTTGCCAAATTTATTGAAAAGAAAGGCGAAGGCATTCATCACATTGCATTTGCCGTTCCTTCTGTTGCTGAAGCATTGGCCGAAGTAGAAGCTAAAGGTGTTAAATTGATCGACAAAGCTCCAAGAGGTGGTGCCGAAGGACTTAATATTGCATTCCTTCATCCGAAGTCAACTTGCAGTGTGCTCACAGAACTTTGCGAACATCCTGAAAAATAATTTATTACTTTATTCTAATATCAAAATATAAAAACATGAGTAACCAACTTGAAAAAGTAAAAGAGCTGATTCAATTACGTGAAAAAGCTCGTATCGGAGGTGGAGAAAAGAGAATTGAATCTCAGCACAAGAAAGGTAAATATACTGCCCGTGAAAGAATTGCCATGTTGCTTGACGAAGGTAGTTTTGAAGAATTCGACATGTTCGTTCAGCACCGTTGTACCAATTTCGGTATTGATGCCACTAAATTTTTAGGAGATGGTGTTGTTACCGGATATGGAACAATAGATGGACGTCTTGTATATATATATGCACAGGATTTTACTGTATTTGGAGGAGCACTTTCTGAATCATTGGCCATGAAAATCTGTAAAGTGATGGACCAGGCAATGAAAATGGGTGCACCGGTAATTGGATTGAATGACTCTGGAGGTGCTCGTATTCAAGAGGGTGTAAACGCCTTGGCAGGTTATGCAGAAATTTTCCAGCGTAATATTTTGGCTTCTGGCGTTGTTCCTCAGATTTCTGGAATTTTTGGTCCATGCGCAGGTGGAGCCGTTTATTCTCCTGCATTGACCGACTTTAATATCATGACCAGAGGTACCAGCTATATGTTCCTCACAGGTCCTAAGGTTGTTAAGTCTGTAACTGGAGAAGATGTTACACAAGAACAATTGGGTGGAGCTAGTGTTCACACTACAAAATCTGGTGTTGCTCACTTTGCAGTTGACAACGAAGAAGACGGATTGAAATTGATTCGCCAACTTATCAGCTATATGCCGCAAAACAACTTGGAAGAAGCACCACTTATGGAGTGCAACGACCCTATCGATCGTTTGGATGATGCATTGAATGACATCATTCCTGATGAACCTAATAAACCTTACGACATGTATGAAGTGATTGGTACAATCATTGATAATGGCGAATTCCTTGAGGTTCATAAGGACTATGCTCAGAACATTATTGTTGGTTTTGCCCGCTTCAACGGTCAGTCTGTTGGTGTAATTGCAAATCAACCTAAAATAATGGCTGGTTGTCTTGATAGCAACGCTTCACGTAAAGCAGCCCGTTTCGTTCGCTTCTGTGATGCATTTAATATTCCTTTGGTTACGTTGGTTGACGTACCGGGATTCTTACCAGGTACTGGCCAGGAATACAATGGTGTAATTCTTCACGGAGCTAAACTTCTTTATGCTTATGGAGAGGCCACAGTTCCTAAGGTTACTGTAACTTTAAGAAAATCGTATGGTGGAGCTTATTGCGTGATGAGTTCAAAACATCTTCGTGGTGACATGAACTATGCTTGGCCAACTGCTGAAATTGCAGTAATGGGACCAAGTGGTGCTGTTGAAGTTATCTTTGCGAAAGAAGTTGCATCAGCAGAAGATCCCGCTAAAGCTCAGATTGAAAAAGAAGAGGAATATAAAAAAGCATTTGCAAATCCGTACAATGCAGCTCAATATGGCTATATTGATGATGTTATCGAGCCTCGTAACACCCGTTTCCGGATTATCCGTGCTTTGCAGCAGCTTCAGACTAAGAAGTTGACAAACCCTGCAAAGAAACATGATAATCTACCTTTATAATTCATAAAAAAGGAGATGAATATGATAAAAAAGAAAATAGGGATACTGGTTTTGTTTGCAACATTATTCTCTTTAGGGATTAATGCTCAACGTGCCACATCCATAAGAATAAATGAAATATTAGTTGTCAACGAAGATAATTATGTTGACGATTATGGAAAACATAGTGGTTGGATTGAGCTGTTTAACAGTTCTGCAGGGACTGTAGATTTGAAAGGTTGTTATATTACTAACGACAAGAACAATCTTACAAAATATATGATTCCCAAAGGTGATGTTCTTACAAAAATACGTCCAAGACAACACACTCTCTTTTTTGCTGACAATAATCCTGGAAGAGGAACATTTCACGTAAACTTTGTTCTTGATCCATATATGGATAACTATATTGCCATTGTTGATGCAGATGGTAAAACATTAATTGATGAAGTTACAGTTCCAGCAGGTCAAATTGCAGACACAAGTTATGGTCGTTTGATAGATGGTGAAAAAGAATGGGCGCAACTTACCAAAGTAACTCCCAGCACAAACAATCTTACACTTGATTCAAATGAGAAAATTGATAATTTCAAACAAAATGATTCCTTTGGAATTGGAATGACAGTAAGTGCAATGGCTGTTACTTTTATGGGATTATTATTATTATATCTCATATTCAAACAAGTGGGAAAAATATCCATCGCTGCTTCTAAACGAAATGCAAAAAAGGCAAAAACAGGAGCCATTAATGCTGAAAATGATGATCTAGCAGGAGAAGAGGCTGGTGAAGTTTTTGCAGCTATTGCGACGGCACTATATGAAGTAACAGAAGATGTACATGATCTTGAAAACACTGTTCTAACTATACATAAAGTTACCAGAAACTATTCTCCATGGAGTTCAAAACTCTACGGCCTGCGTGAAATTCCAAGAAAATAATTTCAATAAAAAGAAATATAAACAATGAAACAGTTTAAATATACAATAAACGGGAATGTTTACAATGTTACCGTTAACAATGTCGAAGACAATTTTGCTGAAGTAGAGGTAAATGGGACTCCTTACAAAGTGCAGATGGACAAACCTGCAAAAAAACAAATGGTGACATTAAAAAGACCTGCTCAAGCACCAACTGCAGCAAATGGGGCCCCACTAGTATCGCGTCCCGTTACTAGTAGTTCTGCCGGAGCAGTGAAATCACCCCTGCCAGGTGTTATTTTAAGTCTGGATTGTAAGGTGGGTGACACTGTTAAACGTGGACAAAAGATAGCAGTCCTTGAAGCCATGAAAATGGAAAATAACATCAATGCAGACAGAGATGGTAAAATTTTAGAAGTAAAAGTAAACAAAGGTGATTCTGTTCTGGAAGGCGCGGATATCGTTGTAATTGGGTAACGTTATGCAAGAAAGTTTTATATCATTTTTAGGAGAGAATCTCCAAACGTTTCTCTCATATACAGGTATTTACAATGCAACACCCGGTCATCTCATTATGATTTTGATTGGACTGTTGTTTATTTTCCTGGCAATCAAATATGAATTCGAGCCTATGTTGTTAATTCCAATTGGTTTTGGAATTTTAATTGGCAATATTCCATTTAAAGATGCTGGCCTTCAAGTTGGAATCTATGAGGAGGGATCTGTCTTAAACATTCTTTATCAAGGTGTAATGCAAGGATGGTATCCTCCATTAATTTTTCTAGGTATTGGTGCTATGACAGATTTCTCAGCGCTAATTTCCAATCCGAAACTAATGCTCATTGGTGCAGCTGCTCAATTCGGTATTTTTGGAGCTTATACAATTGCATTACAAATGGGTTTTGAGCCTAATCAAGCAGGAGCAATTGGAATCATCGGTGGTGCTGATGGTCCCACTGCGATCTTCCTTTCATCTAAGTTAGCCCCTAATTTAATGGGTGCAATTGCGGTATCAGCATACTCGTATATGGCATTAGTTCCTATTATTCAACCTCCTTTTATGAGACTTTTAACTACTCAAAAAGAGCGATTGATACGAATGAAACCACCAAGAGTAGTATCATCAACAGAGAAAATTATTTTCCCTATTGTTGGTCTACTACTAACCTGCTTTCTTGTTCCTTCAGGTTTACCATTACTTGGCATGTTATTCTTCGGAAATTTATTAAAAGAAAGTGGGGTAACACGTCGTTTGGCAGAAACCGCAAGAGGACCACTTATCGACACAATAACTATTTTATTAGGGATTACTGTTGGTGCTTCAACACAGGCTACACAATTTCTCACAGTAAACTCCATCAAAATTTTTGGTTTAGGGGCTTTGTCGTTTGTTATAGCAACTTGCGCAGGAATCCTCTTTGTGAAATTTTTTAATTTATTTCTTAAACAAGGTAATAAAATTAATCCACTCATTGGAAATTCTGGTGTATCGGCAGTTCCTGATTCTGCACGTATTTCACAAACTGTTGGATTGGAGTATGACCCCACCAACTATTTGTTGATGCACGCAATGGGACCAAATGTAGCCGGTGTAATCGGCTCTGCAGTTGCTGCAGGTATTCTTTTGGGATTCTTAGGTTAATATCTTAATTCCTACATATAAAAAAAGCGGCTTTCGGGCCGCTTTTTTTATATGTAGGAATTAATTAAAAAACCTTATTTCGTGCTACAGTGGCAACAAAATCTTTCAAATAAAAAGGCTCAAAATAGGCAACATCCTTAAATTCTCCTTTAATAAAAGCATCTTCAGCCAATAAAGCCATATCTTCAGCCAATGGATAAATCTGATCCATAAACATAGCATTGGGATGTGTAATTACAGTCTTACACTTTTCGGCTCCATTTCCAAAAAAGCAGACAGGACCCTTATTCAAAAATTCTTCGTAAGTTTCTAGTGTTATAATATCAGCAGCAGTCTCACGACAAGTAGTCAATTCCCTATCAAATATGGATGCATATACCTCCATACGCCGGGCATCCAACATCGCACAATACAGAGTTTCATTCGCTTTATTATTTAATGAAATGGCTTTTGATGCGATTATTTTAAGTGTGGGAACCGCTATTAAAGGTATTCCATAGCCAAAACAAAGGCCTTTCGCCATAGATACACCAATACGTAAACCGGTATAAGATCCGGGCCCACTACTTACAGCTACAGCATCTAATTTTAATTCATTATTTTTAATGAACTCCAAAGCCTCTGCAACAAAAGTTCCTAAAAGAACAGAATGAGAAGGACCTTCGGTTGATTTGTTGGCAAATATAACATTACCGTCTTGACACAAGGCTGTTGAACAAACGGAAGTCGAAGTCTCGATATTTAAAATATATGACATAATTACTAGTTTTAAAGTGCAAAATTACATTTTTATACAGTATAACAATCATTGTTAGAAATAAAAAGTAACTTTGCACAAAGTTTAAGAACTATGATACAATCTATGACTGGGTTTGGCAAAGTTACAGCCGAACTTCCTTCCAAAAAAGTAACTGTAGAAGTGAAAGCACTTAACAGCAAACAGCTGGATCTTTCCACTCGTATTCCTGGAATTTATAAGGACAAAGAAATGGCGGTACGAAGTTTATTGCTTCAGGAAGTGGAACGTGGTAAAGTGGACTTCTCTATCTTCATTGAATATATTGGTAAAGATACTCCAACACAAATAAATCTTGCTGCAATTGAAAGTTACTATAATCAGATCAAGGACGTTTCTGAGAAACTAAATATTCCGGTTCCGGCTGATTGGTTCACAACTTTATTACGTTTGCCTGAAGCAATCAAATCAGACATTGCTGAAGTTGATGAAAGCGAATGGGAGTTAGTGATGAAAACAATTAAAGAAGCAATCAAGCATCTTAAGGAATTCCGGCTACAAGAAGGAGCCATGCTTCAGAAATTATTTGAACAAAAAATAGGAAACATTGCTTCTTTACTGGATCGTATTGGTGAATTCGATGCAGAGCGTATTGAAAAAATAAAAACTCGCATCAGTGAGAGTATTGCTAAATTAAACGGAGTTGAAATAGACAACAACAGGTTTGAGCAAGAAATGATATATTACATTGAAAAGCTGGATGTTAACGAAGAAAAAAACAGACTGGACAATCATTTGAAGTATTTTATAAGCACCATGAACAATGGCCATGGACAAGGAAAGAAACTTGGATTTATAGCCCAGGAAATTGGCCGCGAAATAAACACTCTGGGATCAAAGAGTAACCATGCAGAAATGCAGCAGATTGTTGTACAGATGAAAGATGAACTGGAACAAATTAAGGAACAAGTATTAAACGTTTTATAATATATGGCTGGTAAACTTGTTATATTTTCTGCGCCATCAGGCTCGGGCAAATCAACCATAATTAATTATCTATTAACACAGAATTTAAATCTTCATTTTTCCATTTCGGCAACCAGCAGGTCTCCGAGAGGAAATGAAAAAGACGGTGTGGAATATTATTTTCTCACACCAGAGCAATTCAGAGCAAAAATAAACGAAGGTGAATTTCTTGAATACGAAGAAGTTTACACCGATAAGTTTTATGGAACTCTGAAAAGTGAAGTCGAGCGGATTTTAAACGAAGGGAACAATGTAGTATTTGATGTAGATGTGGTTGGAGGGTGTAATATTAAAAATTATTACGGAGATAAAGCTCTTTCCATTTTTATCCAGCCACCAAGTATTGAAGCTCTGCGCGACCGTCTTGTAGGAAGAGGAACAGACAGTATGGATGTAATTGAAACCAGACTGACTAAAGCCTCATTTGAAATGAGTTTTGCTTCCAAGTTCGATAAAGTGATAATTAATGATAATCTTGAAAATGCAAAAACAGAAACGCTTCAGGTTATCAAAGCCTTTTTAGATTATTGAAAAAAGGCAAAAAAATAATAGGACTTTTTAATATAAATCATAGGACTTTTTGTTCAAAAAGTTAGTACTTTTTTGAATAAAAGTCCTATCTTTATTCAGCATTAACAACTGATAATGAAACAAACAGGAATATATCCCGGCTCTTTTAATCCAATTCACATCGGACATCTGGCATTGGCTAATTATTTATGTGAATTCGAAGGACTTGATGAAGTCTGGTTTCTTGTTACACCTCATAATCCATTAAAAGTAAAGACCGATTTGATGGACGACGAGTTTCGATATGAATTAACCCAAAAAGCGATTGACGGATATCCGAAATTCAAAGCAAGTAATTTTGAATTTCAGTTACCTCAGCCCTCTTACACCATTCAAACATTAGATGCATTAAGTGCTGCTTATCCTGATCACAATTTTAGCCTCATCATCGGTGCAGACAATTGGCTGAGTATTGACAAATGGAAAGATCCGGAAGTATTGGTTTCAAAATACCATTTACTAGTCTATCCCAGGAAAGGTTATGATGTAAAAATACCTTCAAAGTTACCCAATGTTAAGTTGGTTCAAGCCCCGATAATAGAAATTTCGTCTTCATTCATACGCAAAGCACTTGAAGACGGAAAAGATATTCGCTTCTTCTTACCTGAAGCGATACGAAATATGCTTTAAATTCATCTAAAATACATTCGAAATGACTGCGTATAAGTAATTTTAGTATTACCTATAGCTACTTTCAACATAAAGTTTTGTACTTTTGTCCCGTATTTTACAAAAAAATAGCATAATGAATCTAATTGATCTGAGCGAACAGGAAGTCATAAGGCGCAATAGCATGGAACAATTGCGGAGTATCGGGGTAGAACCATATCCAGCCGCAGAGTATGTAACGAATGCTTATTCAAATGAAATTAAAGCATCGTTTAAAGACGACGCAGACCGCAGACCGGTACAAATTGCGGGACGTATTATGAGTCGCCGTATCATGGGCAAGGCTTCTTTTATGGAATTACAAGATTCCGAAGGTCGTATTCAAGTATATATCACCCGTGATGACATCTGTCCCGGGGAAGACAAAGAGTTATACAACACCGTATTTAAAAAGCTACTCGACATTGGTGACTTTGTTGGAGTTAAGGGTTTTGTATTCCGTACTCAGATGGGAGAAATTTCCATTCATGCAGAAGAGCTGACAGTTCTATCCAAATCACTTAAGCCTCTGCCTGTTGTAAAAGTTAAAGACGGGGTTGTGTTTGATGGATTTACCGACCCGGAAATGCGTTATCGCCAACGCTACGTAGATCTTATTGTTAACGAAGGTGTAAAAGATATCTTTATTAAACGTACGAAGATATTCAATTCCATGCGCGAATTTTTCAATGAGCGTGGCTATATTGAAGTTGACACTCCGGTTCTGCAAAGCATCCCGGGTGGAGCAAGTGCACGACCATTCGTCACCCACCATAATGCACTGGATATTCCTTTATACTTACGTATTGCAAACGAATTATATCTGAAAAGACTGATTGTAGGAGGTTTTGAAGGTGTTTATGAGTTTAGCCGTAATTTCCGTAATGAAGGTATGGACAGGACTCACAATCCTGAATTTACTGCTATGGAAATATATGTAGCCTATAAAGACTATAATTGGATGATGGCATTTACAGAACAGATGCTTGAAAAAATATGTATGGATGTTCATGGAACTACAAAGGTAAAGATGGGTGAAAAGGAAATAGATTTCAAGGCCCCATACAAACGTGTAACCATGATTGACTCCATTAAGGAACATACTGGCATCGATATCAGTGGCATGAACGAAGATCAACTTCGGGATGTGTGCAAACAACTGAATATCGAGCAAGATGAGACTATGGGTAAAGGCAAGCTTATTGATCAGATTTTTGGAGAAAAATGTGAAGGATTATACATCCAGCCTACTTTTATAACCGATTATCCTATCGAAATGTCACCTCTTACCAAAAAGCATCGTACCAATCCGGAGCTTACGGAGCGTTTCGAATTAATGGTTAATGGTAAAGAACTTGCCAATGCGTATTCAGAGCTTAATGACCCGATCGATCAACGTGCTCGTTTTGAAGAACAACTTCGTTTGTCTGAGAAGGGTGATGATGAAGCGATGTTTATCGACAACGACTTTCTTCGTGCCCTCGAATATGGTATGCCTCCTACAAGTGGTATGGGTATCGGTATGGATCGCTTAGTAATGTTCATGACTGGTCAGGAAAGCATTCAGGAAGTTTTATTCTTCCCGCAAATGCGCCCGGAAAAGACTATAAAAAAAGATAGCGCAGACAAATATGCCGCCCTGGGAATTGACGAAGCTTGGGTTCCGGCCTTACAAAAAGCCGGCTATCTCACTATTGAGACCTTGAAGGGATTAAACCCAAACAAGTTAAGACAAGAACTTTGTGAGATGAATAAAAAATATAAACTGGAATTATCGAATCCTACTGCCGAAGAAGTGGAAGCCTGGATTGCAAATGCCGACAAATAAATCCGAACGTATGAATTTGCCTGGAAAAATTGCTATTATGGGAGGAGGTAGCTGGGCTACTGCACTGGCCAAGATTGTGTTGTCTACGCAAGGCAGCATCAACTGGTATATGCGGCGTCCGGAAAGCGTTGAAGAGTTCAAGCAATTGGAACATAATCCACGCTATTTAACTGCTGTAAAGTTCGATATCAGTCGTATTACATTTTACACAAATATAAATCAGATAATAAAGGATTCGGATACATTAATTTTTGCTACACCATCTCCCTTTTTAAAACAACATCTGAAAAAAGTAAAAGCATCTTTGACTGATAAATTTATCATTTCAGCCATCAAAGGACTTGTTCCTGATGAAAATATGCTTATTACAGATTATTTTGCTGAATATTTTAAGGTACCTATTGAAAATATAGCTGTACTTGGAGGTCCTTGTCATGCTGAAGAAATAGCTTTAGAAAGACTTTCATATATCACATTGGCTTGTCCGGATATAGAAAAAGTTAAAGCGATTTCTCCTGTATTTAAAAATCAATACCTGATGAACTCTGTCTGTAAGGATGTTATCGGGATTGAATATGCATCTGTATTAAAGAATGTATATGCTATTGTAGCCGGAATATGCCATGGGATGAAATACGGAGACAACTTTCAAGCTGTGTTTATTTCAAATGCTATTGAAGAGATGCGCAACTTTGTAGATGCGATTCACGGCCTGGAAAGAGACATCACAGACTCTGTATATCTTGGAGATCTGCTGGTAACGGCCTATTCTCGCTTTAGCAGAAACAGGACTTTCGGAACAATGATCGGGAAAGGATATTCTGTTAAAACTGCTCAACTCGAGATGGAGATGATTGCAGAAGGATACTACGGCACCAAATGCATTTACGAGATTAACAAAAAATACAATGTAAAGATGCCAATACTCAATGCATTGTATGATATTTTATACGAAAAGAAATCTCCGACTACCGTAATCCGGCAGTTGACTGAAACGTTTAAATAAATTCAAATTGATATATGAAGAACATCAGTTTAAACATTGACAAGGTTCTGGGAACAGTTTCAAAAAAACAGATTCTGGATCAGGAAACAAAAGCAAACAATTGCATCGCCACTCTGCATAATGGCGACGGTAAAGGAAACGATTTTTTGGGTTGGTTACACCTCCCCTCTTCCATTACTGACGAGGAACTTACTGATATCGAAAATACGGCCAACATTCTTCGCGAAAAATGTGAAGTAGTGGTAGCTGTGGGGATTGGCGGTAGCTATTTAGGCACAAAAGCCGTAGTTGATGCTCTTAACAACAGCTTCGATTTCCTTCTTAAAGAACGCAAGAATCCGATTCTTTTATATGCCGGACAAAATATCGGTGAAGATTACTTATATGAGCTTACTGAAATTCTGAAAGGCAAACAATTCGGAATCATCAATATTTCCAAATCAGGTACTACAACTGAACCGGCTTTGGCATTTCGTATTTTGAAGAAACAGTTGGAGGATGCTGTTGGTAAAGAAGAGGCTAAAACCCGTATCGTTGCCATTACAGACAAATCTAAGGGTGCGTTGCGCACTTTAGCGACAAAAGAGGGCTACAAAACATTTATTATTCCTGATAATGTTGGTGGTCGTTTTTCTGTTCTTACTCCAGTAGGTTTACTTCCCATTGCTGTAGCTGGTATCAGCATCCGCGAATTAGTTGCCGGAGCTGTATCTATGGAAAAAAAGACAGGAATCGAAGTTCCTTTCGAAGAAAATCTTTCGGCTGTATATGCAGCTGTTCGCAACGAATTATATAAGAGCGGTAAAAGCATCGAAATATTGGCAAATTTCCATCCAAAACTCCATTATATTGGTGAATGGTGGAAACAGCTTTACGGAGAAAGCGAAGGAAAAGACAATAAGGGTATTTTCCCCGCAGCAGTAGATCTCACCACAGATCTTCACTCTATGGGCCAGTGGATTCAGGAAGGCGAGCGTACCATCTTTGAGACAGTTATATCCATTGAATCTCCCGACCACCGAGTAGAAATTCCTGCAGACGATGCAGATCTTGACGGATTGAATTTCCTTGCAGGCAAACGTGTGGACGAAGTAAACAAGATGGCCGAACTTGGTACTCAACTGGCACACGTTGATGGAGGTGTACCAAATATCAAAATCACTCTTCCTGCGGTAAACGCATATTATATTGGTCAGCTTTTCTATTTCTTTGAAAAAGCATGCGGTATAAGCGGCTATATGTTAGGAGTAAATCCGTTTGACCAGCCAGGTGTGGAAGCGTACAAAAAGAATATGTTTGCATTGTTGAACAAACCTGGATACGAAAAAGAAAGCGAAGCTATCAAAGCTAAACTATAATACTTTTTAATTTGAATGAATGGCTACTTAGATTATTCTGAGTAGCCATTATTTTTTAGCCCTGTCTATTCAGTATAGATTCGCATTTGAAAAACGAACTTAACACACCTGATTTTATCGCTAGCACGACCTGTGTAAATTTAGAATCGAAGAAAAAAGATTACAAACTAATAAATCTATAAAAAAATTCTTTACTTTGTTCAATAGAATTAAATGAATAATACTGAGTATTTATTCGACACCTTATATTTTAAACTACTATGAAACAGAGATTTATTTTGCTGGTACTGTTACTGATCTTCCCTTGTGTTAACATGCTGAGCTCAGAAGAATCAAAAGATTCAAAACGTGTGATAATCATTTGCGCTCACCCGGACGACTGTGAAATAACCAGTGGCGGTCTTGCACTTCTTTTTACAGCTGCCGGACACGAGGTAAAATGCGTATCCCTCACGAATGGGAACAAAGGACATCAATCTTACACCCCCATTGAATTAGCTGCTGTTAGGTTGAAAGAAACCGAAGAGGTTGCAAAAAGGCTAAAATGTGCATACGAAGTTGTTAACATAAATGATGGTGAGCTACTTCCAACGCTCGAAAATCGATTAGAAGTTATTCGCTTAATAAGGGAATGGAAAGCAGATATAGTAATCACCCATCGTCCCTTCGATTATCATCCAGATCATAGAAATGCCTCACTCCTGGTTCAGGATGCAGCTTTTATGGTAACAGTACCTCAAATGCTTCCGGAGGTACCTGCTATCAAAAACAATCCATTATTTTTATATACAAGAGATCGCTTTACAACACCGTTGCCCTTTCGATCAGACATTGTGATAGACATAACGCCGGTAATTAAAGAGAAAGCCAACCTACTGGATGCACATGTTTCGCAAGTGTATGAATGGCTACCCTGGATAAACCAATCAAATGACATCATACCCTCAGACAAAGAAGGAAGACTTAACTACCTCGAAAAAAACTATGTAATCAAAAGAGGATTTATAACAGAAAAGGATAAAGAATTACTTTACAAATGGTATAGATATACAGATTTAAGTAAAGTAAAAGCTATTGAATCCTTTCAAATATGTGAATACGGTAAACAGCCAACAGAAGCAGAAATCCGGGATCTATTTCCTGGCTACTCTGCAAAATAATAAGAGCAATCCATTCCTTTCAGGAAAGATTCACTTTTCGTAACTAGTTTATCTTTAAATAAACGCCCAAAAGTAAATGCAATTACTTTTGGGCGTTTATTTAAAGAATTATTGCTGCTTTGTTATTTAAGATAAAACAGCCAGGATTATCATCAATAACCTGTAGCATCACGCATGGGAACAAACGTATA
Source organism: Macellibacteroides sp. (assembly GCF_050251695.1). NCBI lineage: Bacteria > Pseudomonadati > Bacteroidota > Bacteroidia > Bacteroidales > Porphyromonadaceae > Macellibacteroides > Macellibacteroides sp. The sequence continues at coordinate 9,586 of NZ_JBFWMI010000019.1, read as the reverse complement.
TCCTCTTTTTTTCAATGTTTTGATTAGTTTATCCAACCGATTATAAAACTTATCAGTCCGGTCAGGATGCGTACCAAGATGGACCAATAACAAATGTCCGTTCAACCCATCAGCTTCTTCAACTTTGATAATTTGATTGAATATATCCTTGCTACTACGATAGTTTTTCATATCAGGAGTTGTATAATCAGCATTAGATCCGGTACCAGGTGTAAAATTTACGATTTTCAAACCCATACCCTGTGCCCAGCCGGCAATCTCTTCGTTATACCATTCGTAAGGAGGTATAAATAGAGGAGCATCCGCTGGATGAATACCTGCTTTAGCCATCAAATTATAATTTTCAACTATATCTTTTGTAAATACCTCTCTGCTTATCAAAGTAGAATCTCTATTTTCCCATGCACAATAAAGAAGATGATCATTTGAATGAGCTCCCAAATAATGTCCATCCTGTTTTAAAGATTTGATTACATCAGGAAAATCTCTATAAAAACCGCCGGTAAAGAAGAATGCCCCCTGAACATGATTACGTTTTAATGTCTCTCGGATAATATCGGCACCATCCGCTTTATCGGCCGCCGTAAAAACCAATGTCAACTGTTTTTTTGAAGGATCGGTACGAACTATTCCTCCTGCCACCTCGATGTTTCGAGAGGTGTTATGCTTTGATAATTCCATACCATCCTTTTGCATAGCAGAAAGATAATAAGTAAGACTTGCCGTTCCATCCATTGTTGGCTCATTGGTTGAATAGTCAGAGACGTCGTCGTGGTACACGACTAAATCCGATTGGAAAGGAGCATATAAGTCCGGCTCAGTAATTTTAACACCCAACAATCCATTAAAAATAGCACCGTAAACAGGTCCGTCTACTAATCCGCCCGGAGTATTTCCTATACCGCCAACAACATACGAAGAATGTGGAAACTCAGGATAGTCTCCCCACGACGGAAGGCCAACTATCATGCTTGTACCCCATGGGTTACAACCAAACAGCCAATCCCTTAAAGCCGCCTCCATTTCATCGTAACGAATATCGCCGGTGGTCTCCCGATACAATCGGCATTGAGTTAACAAAGCTGCAACTAAATTATTTGAACACCATATATAAGGTATACCATTGAGAAATGGATTTTCCTTTGCTTTTTCAAATACACGTTCAATTCCAGTACGCATGTTCCGTTTAAACTCATCGCTAACTCGCTTATCGGTCGAATTTCCAAGTCTGTAATGCCCTACGTTCATAAATGGATACCACTGATAATGTCGGGCACTATCAGCCCCCATCCAGGGAGTAACGGGTTCCATCCTGCCATAATTTACAGCCAGCTTCATGTATTTTTCATCTTTGGTCGACTTATACAATTCAACAGCTGCCAATTGCATGTCGTCCACCCAATTATCCTCCTCATAAAAATATGGAGCAGAACCCGGGGCTGTCTGGCATGCTCCCGGATATTGCACGCCAAGGTCGAAAGCATCAGCAGCCTTAGCCCCTATTTCTTTTGCAAAATCAGGATAAAATCCGGACAACACTTTAGAACCTAAGGCAAAACAAGAAGAAAACTTTCCAGCTGTAGAGGCTATTCCGGTAGCTCTGTTCTTATGTTTAATCAATCCCTGAGGTTCTCCGGTACAAAAGTAGACCGGTCTGCCAGTACCTTTACCCCATCCATAATCTACCGAGTCTCTTGTAGGCAATCTGAAACCAGCATGATCCCTGTCATCCGCAATCTGATTAAACATCATTCCCTTCACCGGATTCATCTTGTTCAACCAGTCAAGTCCCCATTTAATCTCGTCAACTATATCCGGAATCCCATTAGACCCAGGATGTCCATTCGCTTGATAAGCATCACCAAATGATTCCGGATTTTGTTGGTATGCCAGCATCATCTGATATATTGCGTTGGAAGAGGTGGCCGTATACTGTAGATAATCCGTTGCATCGTGCCAACCGCCGGTAACATCAATCTTCTCACCCGAACGGGTTGGATGATAAACAATATAACCATCGTGCAGGTGACAACTATCTTTTAGCCATGGATTGTACCCACATCTTTGCTGACGCATATAATGGAGCAAAAAATCGGCTGTACCATCATATACATGTGCGTTAATCCTGAACACCGGAGAAACAGCATTACCCGCTTTTAAATAATATGTTCCGGTACCTTCAAATGCACTAAAGTTCAATCGGTAAGTAGATTGCATTTTACCATATCTGCCAGCGGATTTCAGTGAATTAAAAGTAAGAATTGTAGAATGGGTGTAAGCATCTTTCAATTCAAAACGTTCTAAATCAATGGGCGATTCACTCATATATACAGCTATCTTTTTCGAATCAGGAAGGTACCCCAATTGGTTCACGCGGATCCATTCTCCAGCACGGGCAAAAAAGAAAACAAATAAGAGAACTGAAATACAAAATAATTTTTTCATATGTATTGATTTATATAATAACTTAAGGCTATAACAAAAAGCTGACTTTAATAATAAGACTAATTAAAAAGAAAAAGTCCTCAACTATTTATCATTTTTTAAAGATTAATACTGAGTCGGCAAATCAACAATACAGTTTACAAATACCTTAATAGAATAGTTTTATTAACTATATAATCTTTTTAAACAAAGATAACTACTTTTTAAGACAAACAACAGGATAGCATTTGATTACACGAACATTTTAGTGTAATTTTGTATTATACTTTAAAAGACAAATAAAATGATTCAACGAGCTATTCAAAGCTATCTGCATAGACATTCGTACCCTATATTAAATCCCAAAGCCGTTTTATTTGATATGGATGGAGTATTATACGATTCCATGCGTTATCATGCCCGTGCATGGTCTGAAACCTCCAGTCTGCATCAACTCATCTCAACCCCCGAAGACTTTTATATGTTTGAAGGAAGGACCGGCGAAAGCACCATTAATATTCTTTTTCAACGTACGTTCGGGAGAGATGCAACTGAGGAAGAAAAAGCGCAAATGTATAAACAGAAATCCGAGTTGTTCAATCATTATAATGATGGAGCCACTATGGATGGAGCTACCGAGGTGATTTCGAATGTTAAGAGACATGGACTACAAACACTTGTGGTTACCGGCTCAGGACAGGAATCATTACTTTCTAAATTAAATCAATCCTTTCCCAATTGCTTTGAAAGAGAAAAGATGGTTACGGCCTACGATGTGGAGTATGGGAAACCTCATCCGGAACCATATCTTATCGGACTAAATAAAGCGGGAGTTCAACCCTGGGAGGCCTTTGTTGTAGAAAATGCACCAATGGGTGTAGAAGCATCCGTTGCTGCAGGCATTTTCACTATAGCCGTTAATACCGGTCCTTTGCCAGACAGTGTACTATTGGGTGCAGGAGCAGACATTCTCTTTCCAAGTATGGCTGATCTGGCTGCAGCCTGGGATGATATCATGAAAGCTTGTAGATAAAAAAATCCATCTTCCTGCGAATTGAATCTGTCAGGGAGATGGAATATTCTATGTATAAATAGGCCTATTTTACTAAAGGAGTTACCCACTTAAAGACATAAGGTTCTGAAGGGATAACCAACCTTTCAGATATTTTAGCCATTCGTGCAGGCAATTTCATAAGAAAATCCCTTGCTCGTTCGGCCTCATCTGTAAGTCCTGTTATTTTATCTATTTTCCACTTTTCAATCAGCTTTTCCATAATAGCTATATAGTCGCTTGTTGTGTAAACGCCGATACGTTGTGCTGAATTAGAAAACTGTTCGAATGCCGTACTTATTTTCTGTCCGGATTCTCTCAAGAAGTGGGCTGGCATTACAATTTTTTGCCTCATCATATAGCTAAAGGCCAGCATCATTTCACTTGGATCCAATTCAAAGATTCGTCTTACAAACTCACTATATGCCAGATGATGCCTCATTTCGTCGCCTGCAATTCGTCGGCACATACGTGCCAATTTATCATTACCACCCTTTTTAGCCAATTCAGCAATACCGTTATGGGACGTAAATGTAGCTAATTCCTGAAAACTGGTATACACAAAATTCTTGTAAGGATCCCTGCCTGTACCTATATCAAATCCATCGTTAATAAGATGCTGGGTTGTTTGCTCAATTTCTCTCATATTTACCCGTCCCGACAGATAGAGATACTTATTAAGCACATCCCCGTGTCTGTTTTCTTCTCCGGTCCATTGTCTGATCCATTTTGACCAGCCATTTCTGGTTTCCGAATCACCATTTACAACACCTTCAACCTCCATCAACCAAGACTCATAGGTAGGTAAAGCTTCCTCGGTTATGGTGTCGCCAACCAGTACAACCCAGAAATCGTATGGTAAATCTTTAGCCAATTCCCGCAACTCCCTTAAGTCTTCATAAAAGGTCTCGCTACCAGAATCAGGGAGGAAATCAGTTGGTTGCCAAATCTTTTCGACAGGAATTAAATATTGATTCACAAAACTATCAATATTTTGTTCCAGGAAGTGCATCACTTCTAAACGTATATTTTTTAATGCCATTAGGAATAATTTAATTGTGAGTAATAGGTTGCATTTACAACAAAAAAACACATAGCTTAAACTTAAACCATGAAGTATATTATTAAGTTGAAAAACACCTTCAACTAATTGCGCACAGAACCAACAACTGCTTTTTCAGTTCTTTCAAATATTTCTGCAAAAGACAAACCTTCAATTGCAAAAGGAGGATGAATAGTAAATGTAAGCTTATTTCCAATTCCTAATGGAAAAGATCCCCAAGGTGTCATTTTCCAGGAATTATTGATAGTTAACGGAACCATGTAAGCCGAAGGTGCATACTTGCACAGTAACTTCAATCCACTTTCGGCAAAAGGCTTTGGAACACCCGTCTTACTCCTGGTACCTTCAGGAAATATAACGACCGATCTCTTATTTTGTTCAATATACTCTGCAATCTTTTTAATGGCAGGCAGACTCTGTCTGGGGTCTTTACGATCAATTACAACCGAACCGCCATGATTTAAATTATAGGAAATACTGGGTATACCCTTAGCTAATTCAATTTTACTAATATATTTGGGGTGCACTTTACGCATAAACCATCCGATAGCAGTAATATCATACATACTTTGATGATTGGCTGCAATTATAAGAGGTACACCTTGAGGTAACAACTCCAGATTCTCAAATTTATAAGAAGTTCCCAATACATACGTATTCGCCACCAAAAAGTAACTTAATACATCCACACTCTTTTTATGAGCATTATAACCAAACAAATTAAAACATATCCACTGAATCGGATGAAATAACAGTAATGTTAAAAAAAATAGCAAATAATATACTATAGACAATGGATAAGAAATTAACTTTTGCATACAAACATATTTTATAACAATTAATGAGTCGCGTTAAAGATCACTCACTAACTCGGCTTAAAAACAATTTTAAAAGATCTATTGTTCAAAAAATAACATCAATCAACATCACCAGGATAACAAAAAATCAATAATTCAATCACTTACTCAATCACACTTTCCGCTTTACATTAGGTAAAAAATAGGTAACTATACCCAGTAAAGGCATAAAAGATACGAGATGATAGATATACTCTATACCCTTTTCGTCGGCTATATTTCCCATAATTGCAGCCGAAATTCCGGCAATACCAAAAGCCAATCCAAAGAAAAGGCCGGAAATAAGTCCCAGTTTCATAGGCAGCAACTCTTGTGCATACACTAAAATTGCTGAAAATGCAGAAGATAAAATCAAACCGATAACCAAACTCAAAATACAGGTCCACTGTAAGTCGGCATAGGGCATCATTAAACTAAAAGGAGCCGTCCCAAGAATCGATACCCAGATTACATACTTACGTCCTACCTTATCACCAATCGGTCCGCCGAGCAGGGTTCCCAGAGCAATGGCAAAAAGAAATCCGAATAAATAAAATTGAGATTGTTGTACGGTAACTCCAAATTTTTCAATCAGATAAAACGTATAATAATTGGTCAGACTCGCCATGTACACATACTTTGAAAAAATAAGTATCAGCAAAACTATCAGCGATAGAATCAATTTCGGGCGGGATATGGCCAGGTGTTTTATGGGCTGCATAGTATTCTTTCCTGACTTTAATTCCTTCAGTTTTCTTTTGTACCACTTACAGATAGGAATCATTACAAGAATACAGATTACAGACAATATTGAGAATAAAGCAATATGTTTCTGACCGTATGGGGCAATAATCAAAGCAACCAATAAAGGTCCTAACGATCCCCCGAGATTTCCACCTACCTGAAACAAAGACTGTGCCATTCCACGTTTACCTCCCGAAGCAATAGATGTAAGTCGGGATGCCTCCGGATGGAGTATGGAAGACCCGATGCCGACCAAAAATACAGCGACTACAGTAAGTGTTACGGTATGAGCAAAAGCAAGTGTAGTTAACCCAGTCATCGTAAAGGTCATTCCTACCGGAAGAAACCATGGATTTGGTCTTTTATCCAGATAAAAACCAACAACAGGTTGAAATACAGAAGCCGATATCTGATAGACCAGTGTAATTAAACCGATCTGAGCAAAACTCAAAGCCAAACTCTCCTTTAGCAAGGGATAAACAGCCGAAATCACAGACTGCAATGTATCATTAGCCAAATGTGAAAAACTTAGTGCCAGTAAAATACCGAAAGAGGTTCCGGTTGCCGCATTGTCTTTGAACTTATTCATTAAATTACTTTTTTCGAGGTGCAAAGATAAAGCTAATAATTGCAGAAGCCAAAGAATCTTTGAGGAACCTCCTTAATCCTCGTTACACCGAAATAACGGGTAAGCTGCCTGGAGTATCTTATTTTTCAATAGAGGCGGGTATTGCGGATTATCTTTCAAAAAGTCCTGTACTTCTTGGTATGCATCCATACTTCTGTACCCTCCTAATAACGCACCCACCCATCCTCTTGGAAAAAAGATATCGCCGGTTCGTTGCACATCCCGCAATGCATCTAGAGCCGGACGTATATATTTGACAGAATAATCCTGACGTGTTGGATGATTTAGATAATAAAGCACCGTCTGAGTCCAAGGTTCAATGCGTCGGTTTGACGGAATAAGAAGTGATTCAAAAAGATTATCCAATCTGGTTGTGTCGTGATTCAATGCCCGTGCCACATAATCATATTCCCTGATACGATCCGGATTTGTGATCCGCTCCCTTTGCTTAGCAAGAATGGCTGCACTCCTTTCAGGCATCCTGATAGCCAGTTCATAAGAGAGAGTTATATAATCCCGTTCGCTTAGTAATTCACTTTTTCCGTCACTCCATATACCATATAGCGCTTCAATAACATCCGGCGAAACAACCATACTCATCAAGGCTCGAAGCAATTGTAATCTGACAGATGGAAGTTTATGAGTCTGATACAGCTCATACATCCGTTGTTCAATAAACAAACGGGGTTCACCGTTCAAGTCATTAACACAACTATTCAAATATCCAACAAGGGCAGAAGCAATAATCGGATTACTTTCAATAGGTAAACCCTTTAACAGGGTATTTGCTATAAGGGAAGGAGACAAACGCTTCGATTGATAATTCTCGTATAAAGTCATAAGTAACGAAAGACGGCAAACTTCATCCTTCTCTGAAAACCAATTATCCACAATATATTGAACAGCCTCTGAAGAGAGGAGAAAGCGCCCATAACCTCTACCATCCGTATTTGGAAGCACATAATCCGGATAAAAATCGAGAGGCAGTTCAAGTATACTATCCGTAAGATTTATTTCCCTTGAAATTGTTTTCTTTCCACAGAGCGTTACATTAAAACGTTGTGGCCAAAATATCCCTCTATTCAAGAGATCTCTTTGGCGGACAATAAGACGATTACCTTTAAGTTCCATATCTATTTCAGGCATACCCTTCTGATTTACCCATACATCGCTAAATTGTTTTAAATCTGCATCGGTTTTACTATCTAAAATAGAAACGAGATCATCCCACGTTGCATTTCCATAGGCATAAGTACTTAAGTATTCCTGAATACCGCTTTGAAATGCCTCTTGCCCAATCAACTCCACAAGTTTTTCCATAACAATAGGAGCTTTATTGTAGATAATCTGACCGTAGATGAGTCCGGAGTTTCGTAAATTATCAAGAGGCTGACGTATAGACGTTGTTCCGGGTGTACGGTCTTCGCCTAATGAGGAAATATAAAATGTTCGTAAATTAGAAAGCCTATGATTTACGTCAGGGAAAAGAGGTTCAGTAATTCTTGCTGCAAAATAATTAGCAAAAACCTCTTTGGTCCACACATCATTAAACCAATTCATAGTAACTAAATCACCGAACCACATATGTGCAGTTTCGTGAGCAATCAATAATGTCCGGCCCAGTTCTTCATCAGGTGTAGGATGTTCATCTAAAAACATTCTTCTATCATTATAAAGAGTTGCACCCGTATGTTCCATACCACCATATTGAAATCCGGGAAGTATTATCAAATCGTATTTTGCAAATGGATAAGGTACACCCGTATATTCTTCCATCCACTTGATAGATGCAAAAACCTGATGAAAAATTGTATCCAGCTGAATCAGTTTTTGAGGATCCGTTTCCCGGTGATATACCGCAATTTTTTGTCCGTTCTGAAACTGTTCTGTACGGTTTAACAAACCGGCAACAAAAGAAAATAGATAAGTGCTGAGAGGTTCGGTAGGTGCGAAATGAATTTCTTTACGGTCATTAGTAGTTTTCTCATTTATAATTGCGGTATTGGATACGGCTGTCCAACGGGCAGGAATATCCAGCTGCAAGCTAAACTCAGCCTTCAGATTAGGTTGATCAAAACAAGGAAAAAGTGTACGTGCCCTATCTGGAACCAACAAAGTATAAAGATATTCGGCATTACGGTTCAGCGACTGATCCTCAGCAACAAACTGCACAGTAATCTGATTATCGCCCTTCTTTACTACCGATTCAGGAATTACAATATGCTCATTAACAATCCATTTTTTCACTTGTCTCCCATTGGCCCATATTTTATAAATCTTATCCTTATTTATACGACAGTCCAGAAGTACTCCGCCAAATTCATTTGTTTTATCTACATTAGTCCGGTTAAGCATAAAATCCATAACAACTTTACCTGAAACCTCTTCATTTTTATCTTCCGGAATTTTAAAGTATAATTTATATTTCAATCCGGAAACTTCCTGTTTCCGTAATTCGGCCAACTCCAAAGAAACACCTGGATTAAAAACAGGGCCATTCATCATTTTGTAACCCGAACAAGATCCGAATAATAACATCGTAAATGTAAATGAAATCCAGAGAGACAATTGATATTTAAATTGATGCATAGTTTGTAAAATAAGATCGTAACACAAAGATACAGCATTGAAAAGAATTAAACTACGGCTCTGTAAGGAAATAAAGAAACGAGGATGGTTCAAATTAATGAATCATCCTCGTTTCTTTATTTATTTACGCAAAATTATTTCACGTATTCTGCTTTGTTCAGGAAGTCGAAGCTCTGTTGTACACTGGCAACAGGATCGTTGTTAGTATATTGTTCAACTTCTACGTACCAGTCTTTTATATTATTGGCATT
>NZ_JBFWMI010000018.1:0-43085 GCF_050251695.1 Macellibacteroides sp. | reverse complement strand
ATTGCATATAAGTTGTGCATAATTGAGCTGTATATTAATAGTTTGATCACCATTAAAATACTAATAATCAATGATATGCACAACTTATTTCCTGACATTTTTTAGTGAATTAATTCCGCCAACGGGTATATCAAACATTATGAAACTAACATCTTACCTCGTTTTCAATGGTCAGGCCGAAGAGGCTGCTAACTTCTATGCCGATGTGCTGGGAGGAAAAATCGATAACCTTTACCGCTACGAGTCTATGCCTCCCACACCTGAAATGCCGGTGCCAGAAGAGTGCAAACAAATGATTCTGCATTGTTGCATCGCTTTCCCCGGAGGGTCTATGGCCATGGCCGACTCGTTGCCGCACGATAAGCGCAACTTCGGTAACCGGGGACATATGCTTACGCTGGCATGCGACTCCACCGCCCAGACCGAAGAGGTGTATGCCAAACTCACACAGGGTGCACAGAAGATAGAATGTCCTCTTACAGAAACCTTTTTTGCCAAACAATATGCCGAGGTAATCGATCGTTACGGCGTGCTTTGGGCAATAATGTATTCCGAAGAATAATTCGCAGCCATGAACCGACTCGACCGCATATCGGCATTACTCGTACAGTTACAGTCGCGCCCCGTTGTAAGGGCGTCCGAAATGGCCCAACGTTTCGGGGTAAGCTTACGCACCATTTACCGTGATATGCATACCCTCACGGAAGCTGGAGTGCCAATATGCGGCGATTCGGGGATCGGTTACTCTTTGGTTGATGGCTATAAATTGCCCTCGCTTATGTTCACGAAGGAAGAGGCGATGGCTTTTCTAACTGCCGAAAAAATTATTGAGCAAATCACCGATACCCAGAACAGCATATATTTCCGTCAGGGAATGGATAAGATCAGAGCGGCATTGAGGACAGTCGACAAAAATTATATTCACGAAATGGGTGATGCCATCACAGTATATAAAAGCCGCAATGCACGGGAAAGTTTACCCAATCTCTTGCAGATAATTTTGAGCAGCATTAACGATAAACTGATCATTGAGATTGATTACACCAATGCCGACGAGAATAAGAGCAGGAGATTGCTGGAAGCGGTTGGCGTTACGTATTCCTATCCCAACTGGTATCTATCAGCCTGGTGCCATTTAAGAGAAGAATACCGGATGTTCAGGATCGACCGCATAGAAAATATCGAGACGAAAACGGATAAGCATACCAAGATTCATCCGCCATTGGAGTCGCTGCTTGGGGCAGATGATGCCCAGTGCCTTACAGAGGTTGTATTGCATACAAGCAAAGAGGTATCCAGATATAATGCCGACAGATGTTATTTTATGGGGCTGACCGGCGAGAAAGAGCTTGCCGACGGACAAATAGAGCAAACCTATATGGCGTATTCGCTCGAACCTCTGGCAAGATGGGTATTGGCTAATACGGATACAACAACCGTGATCAGTCCGATTGAAGTAAAAAATATTATCAGACAAATCATTAAAAAATTAGACTTATGAAGATAAATAGTTCAGAGATTAAAAATCTAAATCCCATCAACACCATAGCAATTTCACACATCGGAGCTTATGCTGGTATTGCAGGCGCATTTGAGAAACTTGCCGCATGGGCGGGTGCAAACAACCTTTGGGCTGCCTCCCCCAGAATGGCAGGCGTATATCATGACGATCCGATGAAAACTCCGGCTGAAAAACTACGCTCGGATGCATGTCTGGAAGATATCTCCGGAATTGAACCTGGCGAAGGAATGAAGCACTATACGATAAGCGGAGGCAAGTATTTTGTGATGCAGGTGGAAGTAACCATGTCCGAATACGGAGAAGCGTGGAAAAAAGCAGATGAGGCTTTTCTTGAAAAGGGATATGAAAATGACATGCGTGATCATTATGAACTATACCTGGGCTGTGCAGGAGATACTCAGGATGCCGATGCTCCCTGGATAGTAGAGATATGCATCCCGGTGAAATAATCGGCGAAATACAATTAACTGAAGTAAATAGAATGAGTATATTTACTTCAGTTATTGAGTAAATTATAGTATATATCTGAAAGACCCTATTTTAAGAAAGTTGCAAGTAGATTTAAAGAAACCGAAAGTTTATTTCGAGCCTTGTTTAGGTATATACGGCAGTTTGAGCCGGCAACTATTCATTTTCTTGTATTTTAACCTCAGAATGTTTTATTGATCCATGATGGCTCAAAAACTAACTACGCAAAACACTGACAATCAGAGTAAAATAAGTCAATCTGTGTGAGCAAAAACAGCTTTCAAAAAGTCCCACGTATAAGCCACGTGAAGACTGTACTAAACTGCTATTGTTTGCCTAAGTGAGGAAAAAGAAAAAGCCCTGTAATCATTGAATTACAGAGCTTTACTTTATTTTGCTTCTTTCGAAAGCGGTCCGGACGGGACTCGAACCCGCGACCCCATGCGTGACAGGCATGTATTCTAACCAACTGAACTACCGAACCATTTTTTGTTTTTGTGTTGCACTTTCTCTCAAATGCGATGCAAAGATAGGGGCTTTTTTTGAATTCGCAATACTTTGAAAGACTTTTTTTAAATCTAACAATTATTTTTTTTACTTTTGCAGGAAACATTAAATGATTAAGCATGAAAAATACGCCTGTTGATTACCAAACCGCACGTAAAGTGATTGAAGGATACGGGTTGCCCGACTTTGGTAAAGCTACTATACGTGAGGTGGTTGCCATTTCCAATCAATTGGAACAACTTACTAAAACAGAATTTATTCATATGGAGATGGGGGTTCCGGGACTACCGGCCGCCAAAGTAGGTGTAGAAGCAGAAATTAAAGCGCTTCAGGCAGGTGCTGCCTCCATATACCCTAATATAAATGGTTTGCCCGAGCTTAAAGAGGAGGCTTCGCGATTTATTAAGGCTTTTATAAATATTGATGTGGCTGCCGAAGGGTGTGTGCCTGTTACCGGTTCCATGCAGGGTACATACGCCTCTTTCCTGGTAAGCGGACAATGCACACCGGGCAAGGATACCATCTTGTTTATTGATCCGGGATTTCCGGTGCAGAAGCAACAGATTGCGGTGATGGGCTATAAGTATGAATCGTTCGACGTGTACGAATGCCGCGGCAAGAAGTTACGCGAGGTGCTGGAGTCGTACCTGAGTAAAGGGAACATTGCTTCGATGATCTATTCGAATCCAAACAATCCGGCCTGGTTCTGTCTTACAGAGGAAGAGCTGCAGATCATTGGCGAAATGGCCAATAAGTATGATGTGATCGTGATTGAAGATCTGGCCTACTTTGCCATGGATTTCCGCAAACCCCTCGGGGTGCCTTTCGAGGCTCCTTATCAGGCTACGGTAGCACGCTATACGGATAATTATGTTTTACAGATCTCTGGGTCCAAAGCATTCAGCTATGCAGGTCAGCGTATCGGTGTAACCGCTATATCCAATAAATTATATCATCGCTCCTACCCCGGACTTACCCAGCGTTACGGAGGTGGTACCTTTGGTACGGTATACATACACAGGGTGCTTTATGCGCTGTCGTCCGGTACAAGTCACTCGGCTCAGTATGCGTTGGCGGCTATGTTTAAAGCAGCATCCGACGGCTCCTTCGATTTTGTGTCCGACGTGAAAGAGTATGGCAGAAGGGCGGCCAAGCTTAAAAAGATCTTTACCGATTATGGTTTTACCATTGTATATGATCAGGATTTGTCCGAACCGATTGCCGATGGTTTCTATTTTACAATCGGGTATCCGGGTATGACCGGCTCCGAATTGATGGAAGAACTTATGTATTACGGAATCAGTGCAATTTCGTTAAGTACAACGGGCAGTAATCAGCAGGGATTGAGGGCTTGCACTTCGTTCATCAAGGATCATCAATATGCTCTGCTTGAAGAGCGTTTGAAAATATTCAAAGCCAATCGTGCTCATAATTAACTATTTACCGGCATACCTTAACACTTCTTTAACAGGTATGCCGGTGTAATATATTTGTTTCGTCCAACTTTTTGTTTTATATTGTCGCTGTTTTTCTAACCAAACGACTTCACAGGTATGGCACAATATAACAACATATTCAAGATTACTCACAACAACGTACTTCCTGAAAAGGGGCATATACTGATCTCGGAACCTTTCCTGCAGGATGCTTACTTTCAGCGTTCGGTTGTTTTATTGGTGGAGCACGATAAAAAGGGCTCCATGGGCTTCGTGCTGAATAAAAAGCTGGAAATGAAGCTGAACAGGGTGATTCCTGAGTTTGAGAACCTGCCGGATATCCCGGTTTATTTAGGGGGACCGGTGGCTTCGGACCGTTTATTCTTTATCCATTCTTTAGGTGATGCGCTTATTCCCGAAGCAGTGGAATTCAGTAAAGGGCTTTATATGGGTGGCGACTTTGATGCGTTGAAGCGTTACATTCTGGCTGGTCACAAGCTGGAGGGCAAGATAAAGTTCTTTTTAGGGTACTCGGGGTGGACAGAGAATCAGCTGAGTGCCGAGATTAGCCAGGATTCATGGGTGGTTGGCGAATCGTCCTGCAACAAGGTAATGCTTGCGGAGGACGAGTCTTTCTGGAAAACTTCATTATCCGGACTGGGTGGGCGCTACAAAACTTGGACCAATTTCCCCAAGGATCCTTTTCTTAATTAGTCACCTCACCGGCGGATAAGTTATCCGCCGTTAATTCGTTTCCGCAAACACGTATTGCATCAGGTATACATCGGCAAATCCGTCCGGTGTACTGATCCATTGCACCAATCGTCCGGCTATCTTAAAGCCGGCAAGAGTGAACAGCTTAACGCTGGGTTCATTGTTTACGGGCACATGGGCATACACCTGTTTGAGTTTAAGAAAGGAGAAGGCGTAGGATAGCACAAGCGACAAGGCCTCGCCGGCATATCCCTTACGACGGTAGGCCGGGTCTACCAACACCCCTATTCCGCAACGGCGGTGATGCGGATCTACGTCGAACAGATCGATGGTACCCACAGCCTGGCCGGTCTGCCGCGGTTGAATCATGAGGCGAAGCTGGCCGGTGGTATAAATATCCTGGTGCGCACTGGCTATGTACTCCTTCAGCACATAACGTGAAAAGGGTGTCAGGGTGTTGCCGTGTTGCCACAATGAGGCATCATTCTCCCAACGATAGAGCACGTCAAGGTCTTCGGGCTCGAGGGCCCTCAGGATGATTCGTTCGTTTTCCAATAGCTTCATATCCAACCTGTTTTTATCTGTTATTTTTTACCGGGCGAGACCAGCACGCCGCTCTTTTTGTTGTAGATATGATAGGTAATATGCTTGTCGGGCATCTTATCCATCAACAGCAGGAGTTGTTCAAATCGTACATCATTGTAACAGAAGGCGATGTCTGTAAATCCCTTCATCCGGTTACTTCGGTTGATACAGTCCATCACCCGGTGCTCGTCGAGGTTCCAGTGATTTACGAATTCGAGGTTCGGTATCTGTTTCAAACAGGCGGTCCGCACAGTTTCGAGCGACATTTCACTGCTCAGAATAAGCAGACGCCTGCGGGATGACTTTGTTTTCTTGTTGGCCGACGTATGAAACACCAGGTCCAGCAGCGCCCGGAACCACACGGCCAGGCGAATCAGAAGGGAGAACAGCTTTCCAGCTCCGGAATAATGCTTCCGGTAAAAGATGAGCATGGCTCCGTAGAATATCTTTACATATTTAATGTTGCCCTTGCTGGTACTTTCGCCTTTGTAATGCAGGATTCGTTCGGGCATGTAATAATTCTTGTATCCGGCCAATTTAAGACGGTACGAAAGATCGATATCCTCGCCGTACATAAAGAAATCTTCGTCCAGCAGTCCGGCTTTATCCAACGCCTCCTTCCGGATCAGCATAAAAGCACCGGCCAGCACATCTACCTTGTGGCGGGCATCGGGATTGAGATACGGCAGACTGTACTTGGCAAAGCGTGGATTTTTGGGAAACAATTTAGAAAGACCGAACATTTTGCAGAACGATACCCAGGGTGTGGGAAAGCTGCGCTTGGATTCAGGCAGAAAAACACCGTTTCCATCTATCATTTTAACGCCCAGAGCACCGGCCTTGGGTTTCTCTTCTAGGAAATAACACAAAGAACGTATACTGTCTTCACCAATAACGGTATCGGGGTTAAGTAGCAGGATATATTTTCCCTTAGCCAGGCGGATGGCCTGGTTGTTGGCTTTGGCAAAGCCGGGGTTGTCGCTGTTTTCGATAAAGGTAACCTCGGGGAAATTGGGTTTGAGGTAGGCCACCGATCCGTCGGTGGAGTTATTGTCTACCACAAAGACTTCGGCTTCCATGCCCTGCAGGGCGGCACGAAGGGAATAGAGGCATTGTTCCAAAAAATATTTTACATTGTAATTTACTATTACAACCGATAGTGTTATCTCTTCCATGTTTTGTTTTTAGATTTTGATAGAATCGTTAAAGCTTGTACGGTTAACGATAGACCGTCCCAGCGTGATCTCGTCGGCATACTCGATCTCGTCGCCGATGGAAACTCCCCGGGCTATCACAGATACGTTGATCTGGTAGGGCGACAATTTGCGGTAGATAAAGAAGTTGGTGGTATCGCCTTCCATGGTGGTACTCAGCGCCATGACCACCTCCTTTACATCACCGGCTGCCACACGGTCTACCAGACTGGCTATCTGCAGATCGCCGGGACCAATTCCTTCGATGGGCGAAATAATGCCGCCCAACACATGGTACACACCGCGAAACTGACCGGTGTTTTCGATAGCCATCACCTCTTTGATGTTCTCCACCACGCAGACCAGGGAATGATCCCGTTGCGGATCGGCACAGATACCGCACATCTCGTCGTCACAGATATTATGGCATACCTTGCAATACTTCACCTCTTTACGCAGGCTCAACAGAGCCGAAGCGAATCCTTCGGCATAGGCTACATCGCGCCGTAAGATATAGAGAGCCAGACGCAAAGCGGTCTTCCGCCCCACTCCCGGCAAACTTGACAATTCATTTACTGCATTTTCGAGTAACGCAGATGGATATTTCTGATTCATTTATTTCTGGTTGTACGCTACAAATATACGCGAAATATAAACGGAATACAAAAGGTAGGTGGCTGAACTGTTGTCTCATTAGAAATAAAAACTTAGCTTTGTGTCCGGCTTTCGGATGTATCCGCCGGCTAATGTTAATCGACTAAAATAAGATACCGTGAGTAAAGTAGATGAAGAAAAAGTAAGCGGATTACCAGAGAACGCTTACCGTGAATTAAAAGAGGGGGAAACTTACACTCCCCTTATGTCGCCAACTAAATCGTACAGGGAAGTTACCCCGTGGTCTGTGCTTTGGGGTGTGCTGATGGCTGTACTGTTCAGTGCTGCCGCCGCTTACCTGGGACTAAAGGTGGGCCAGGTGTTTGAAGCCGCCATTCCCATTGCCATTATCGCCGTGGGATTGTCCGGAGCCTTCAAACGCAAAAACGCACTGGGCGAAAACGTGATTATCCAGTCAATCGGAGCCAGCAGCGGCGTGGTGGTGGCAGGTGCCATCTTTACCTTACCGGCTTTGTATATCCTGCAGGACAAATATCCCGAAATAAGCGTAAACTTCTTCGAAGTGTTTATGAGCTCGTTGTTGGGAGGTGTGTTGGGTATCCTGCTGCTCATTCCGTTCCGTAAATATTTTGTATCAGAAATGCATGGTAAATATCCCTTTCCAGAAGCTACGGCAACAACCCAGGTGCTCGTATCGGGCGAAAAGGGGGGCAACCAGGCCAAACCGCTTATCTTTGCGGGTATTATCGGTGGGGTGTACGACTTCATTGTAGCCACCTTTGGTTGGTGGAGCGAATCCATCAGCACCCGCATTGTAGGTATCGGCGAAATGGTGGCCGATAAATTCAAGGTGGTGATGAAGGTTAACACCGGAGCTGCCGTACTGGGACTTGGATACATTATCGGTTTAAAATATTCGATGATTATCTGTGCCGGATCATTTCTGGTGTGGCTAGTGATTATCCCGTTGCTGTCGGCCCTGTTCGGTTCGGAGGTTCTTACCTTTGGCAACGCAGCCATCACTGCCACAGTAGGCAGTATGAGTGCCGAACAGATTTTCACTACCTATGCGCGCCATATCGGTATCGGGGGTATTGCCACCGCCGGGGTTATCGGTATCATCAAATCGTGGTCCATCATTAAGAGTGCTGTAGGCCTTGCCGGCAAAGAGCTGAAGGGTAAAAATACGCAGACTGCCGATACGATTCGTACCCAGCGCGACCTGCCCATGAAGATTATTGCCATCGGCACCATCCTTACGCTGATTGTAACCTTTATATTTTTCTATTTCGGAGTAGTGGGCAACCTGTTCCATGCGCTGATCGGACTTCTTGTAGTGGGTATTATCGCATTCCTGTTTACCACCGTGGCAGCCAATGCCATTGCCATTGTGGGTACCAATCCGGTATCGGGTATGACGCTGATGACGCTTATTCTGGCTTCCATCGTTATGGTGGCGGTTGGACTGAAAGGGGCTGCCGGAATGGTTTCCGCACTTATCATCGGAGGTGTGGTTTGTACAGCGCTTTCCATGGCTGGAGGTTTTATTACCGACCTTAAAATAGGTTACTGGCTGGGTACTACCCCTGCCAAACAACAGGGTTGGAAGTTTTTAGGCACTTTGGTATCGGCTGCCACCGTGGGTGGTGTTATACTTATCCTGAACCAGACTTACGGCTTTACAAGCGGTCAGCTTGCCGCTCCGCAGGCCAACGCCATGGCTGCGGTTATCGAACCGCTGATGTCCGGCGCGGGTGCTCCGTGGGTATTGTATGCCATCGGTGCTGTGCTGGCTATCGTGCTTAATTTCTGCAAGATTCCTGCGCTGGCTTTTGCTCTGGGTATGTTTATCCCTCTAGACCTCAATACACCGCTGCTGATTGGTGGTGCCATAAACTGGTACGTAGGAAGCCGGTCGAAAGACAAAGAACTTAACGCAGCTCGTCTGGAAAAAGGAACGTTGCTTGCTTCCGGATTCATCGCCGGAGGTGCTTTAATGGGTGTGATAAGTGCCGCATTGCGTTTTACGGGTGTAAACCTGGTAAACGAAACCTGGCTTGAGGGTAACCTGGCCGAGGTATTGGCTGTTGTAATGTATATTTTATTAATCGCCTATCTTGCCGTAAGTTCGCTGCGTGCCAGAAAAGAGGCCTAATATCCGATAGATATGGAAGCTCCATCAGTAAGGGTCGGGATTCTGACCGAAAAAGCTGTCAGTTTTGTATTCAACGCCGAGTACGTAAATGCCGAAACCGGGGCATTGGTAAGCGGCGAACAACGTGCCTTGCTAATAGACAATCACATTGTTTATAACGGCAAATTATACAAGGAATTGTTTTTTGATTCGGTAGACCCCAATGCTTCGTTCGACATCAAGGCGGTTACCATCGGTGTTAATTTCCATTGGGAACGTAAGGAGGACCAGCGTTTCCGCGGGGCATTACTTCTGCTGGCCAGCAAAGAGGGAATCATAACCATCAATCAGGTGGATGTGGAAGAGTACCTTACCAGTGTGATCTCGTCCGAGATGAGTGCCACGGCTTCCAAGGAGCTTCTGAAGGCGCATGCTGTTATCTCGCGCAGCTGGCTGCTTGCCCAGATCGAAAAGAATACCCTGATAAAGGGTTCTGATAAGAAATACCAGACCTGTTACCGCGACGAGAACGAACTGGTGCGTTGGTACGACCGCGAAGATCACGACCTGTTCGATGTCTGTGCAGACGACCACTGTCAGCGGTACCAGGGAATCACCCGTGCTTCTACACCCATCGTTGAAGAGGTGATTAAAGAGACACGCGGGGAGATTCTATCCAACGGCGACCGGATTTGCGATGCGCGCTTCTCCAAATGTTGCGGGGGCGTTACCGAAACATTCGAACATTGCTGGGAACCCGAGCCTCACCCCTACCTTGCCGTATTGCGTGACAGCACGGAAACGGAGTATCCGGATCTGAGCATCGAGGAAGAGGCCGAAAAGTGGATACGTACTTCGCCGGAGGCTTTTTGCAATACAACGGACAAAGAGATTCTGAGTCAGGTGCTGAACAACTACGACCAGGAAACGGCCGACTTCTACCGCTGGAAGGTAACCTATACACAATCTTATCTTTCGGATCTGATACACAGAAGAAGCGGCATGGACTTCGGACAAATACTGGATATGATACCCGTATCGCGTGGCACATCCGGACGTATAGAGAAACTGAAGATTGTGGGAACACGTAAAACATTTACCATCGGTAAGGAGTTGGAAATTCGTCGCACACTATCGGAATCACACCTGTACAGCTCTGCTTTTGTGGTGGACAAAGAGGAGGTGAAACTGGATGTACCGCAACGGTTTGTACTTACAGGAGCCGGCTGGGGACACGGAGTGGGTCTTTGCCAGATCGGTGCTGCAGTTATGGGGGCGAAAGGATACGACTACCGGGAGATTCTTACACACTATTTTCCCGGAGCCAACCTCAATAAGAGATATTGATTCAATAAAAAGATTGATATAACGTACCTACACAAAAGAGGGCATCCCGAAGGGTGCCCTCTTTTTTAATGTTTACCTATTTTTCTGGTTTGATGAACAAACCAGTTTGCCTGGACTCTCGCGAGCTAAATGCGATACAAAGTAACCACATTCCGTTCAATGAGAAAAGTTAAAATAGATAAAAGACAATAAAGTATGGATAAAGAGGCAGATTCTATCGGTAAAGACGTTTTGTAACTTCATTTAGATAGGAAGATCCGATAGGTAATGACTCTTTTCCAATCGTAATCCGTTCGTTGCTTTTACTTTCTATCTTATCCATGGCAACGATAAAAGAACGATGGATACGTATAAATTGCTGCTCGGGAAGCTTCTCCATCACATTCTTCATGCTCAGGAGAGTCATCACCTTCTTCGTAGTGGTATGAATCCGGATATAGTCTTCGCAACCTTCTATATAGAGTATATCGCTAAAGTTGATTTTCACATCCTTGTAGTTGGACTTTACGAACATATAGTCGGGCACTTTCTTCTCTTCCGTCTGAATCCCTTCCTGGGCTGCCTGGGAGAGTTCCAGGTAATCCCTCACCCTGTTTACGGCAGTAAGGAAGCGGTCGAACGAGATCGGCTTAAGCAGGTAATCCATGGCGTTCAGATTGAACCCTTCCACAGCATACGAGCTGTAAGCCGTAGTAAAAACAACCTTCGGAGGGTTGGTAAGGGTACGCACCAGCTCAATTCCCGTAATATCGGGCATCTGGATATCCACAAACAACAAATCCACCGGATGCTTTCGCAGATGCTCCATGGCAAGAAACGGGTCGGTATACTGCCCCTCAAGAACAAGATAAGGAACCCGGGCAATCAAAGACGATAGTACGTCCAGCGCCAGAGGCTCGTCATCAACAATAATGCATGCTATCTTCATAGAATCCATATTTAGTAATTACAACTATCTATACCCTCAAGTTCAGCTCCGGATCCGTTTACCGGGATTCTGACGCTTGGGTGTGAAGCATCTTAATCCCTGCTATTCAGGTCCTAGTGTGGGCTCCAAAGGGTACTGTTCTCCCTTCAGTTTAATCTCGAGGTGTACGTTATAGCTGTTGTCTTTTTCCTCTATTTTCAATTTATGCCGTTTAGGGTAAAGTAATTGCAACCGCCGTGTGGTATTGGCAATACCGATACCTTCGCCGGAAACCCCTACCGGTTCCGATTTAAACTTCTTGTTGTGCATCTCGAACAAAAGCCGGTCTTCTTCCACAAACAAATACAACGATATGGGAGACGTTTCATGACTGCTTACCCCATACTTAAAGGCATTCTCTATAAACGGAATGAGGAGAAGGGGGGCGATCTGTGCCGATGTACAATCGCCTTTGATGCAAACATCCAGCTCCAGCTTGTCGGTAGACCGTAACTTCTGTAGTTCAATATACTGTTCGATGTATTCAATCTCTTTTTCGAGGGGTACAAAATCGCTTTTCGCATCACTCAGCACGTAGCGCATCATGGTGGACAGGCGGAGAATGGCGGTGGAAGTATTTTCCGAGTTCTTCAGTGAAAGAGCGTAGATGGTGTTGAGTGTATTGAACAGAAAATGCGGATTGATCTGCGTCTTCAACGACCTGAGCTCCGTAAGCGTACGCCGGTATTCCATCTCCCTGTTACGTTGCTCGGCTCTGAGCCACTCCTGCACACTGCGCATGCCCAGACTGATTCCAAGGATTATAATACCCACAAAGCCCAACCAGTGATTTATGATTTTAGGATTGCCGAATCGTCCGTGATATTTGATACCAAAGAAGAAGTCGAGTACAACCGGAAAGAAAAGGAACAAGCAGAATATAAGTACCGAAGAAATAATATACAACCCCTTACGCTGCTTACCTAACAGATTGGGAACCAGCACCAGATAGTTGAGATAAAAGATACAAAAAATCAGAATATCTTCGGGAATGATGGTTCTGTAAAAGCTGATATCATCGAAAATGGTGGGGAATTTACCCCAGCTGGGAAGCAAAATAATCTGCAGAATAAACAAGGCCAGCCAAATCATAAGCTGTATGACTACGTTGAGGTGTTGTTTCTTCATAACCGGTGTGATTGATTTCCTCAAAGATAGTAAAAGTATTTTATTACCTTTGCATCCATTCAAAAAATACCGTAATGAACAGTTACATTATTTTACTTATCATTGCCGCCTATTTCGGCCTGCTGCTGCTGATCGCCTCCATTACGGGGAAAAAGGGATCGGGCAACGAGGCCTTTTTCCTGGGCAACCGCAAATCTCCCTGGTACATCGTTGCCCTGGGTATGATAGGTACTTCTATATCCGGCGTTACCTTCGTATCGGTTCCGGGGATGGTAAGGGGAATGGATATGACCTACATGCAGATGGTTTTCGGGTTTTTCTTTGGTTATATCATCGTAGCCAAAGTACTGCTCCCGCTTTACTACCGACTGAATCTTACCTCCATATACACCTATCTAGAGAGCCGGATGGGCAACAGAGCTTACAAAACCGGCGCCTCTTTCTTTTTGCTTTCTAAAACAATAGGGGCCGCCGCCCGATTGTATCTGGTGGTGCTTATCTTACAGACCTACGTGTTTGCCGCCTGGAACATCCCCTTTGGGGTTACCGTGGCCGGCAGCATCCTGCTGATATGGCTCTATACCTACAGAGGTGGGGTGAAGACAATCATCTGGACCGATACCCTGCAGACCATCTGCTTTATCGCCATGCTGATCGTCATTATCTGGCAGGTGAAGGATGTGATGCATACAGACAGTCGTGGCCTGATACAGACGCTGATTGACAGTCCGCATTTCCGTATCTTCGAATTCTCCGACTGGCACAGCACCCAGCACTTTGTAAAGCAGTTTCTGAGCGGCATATTCATTGTGATAGTTATGACGGGCTTGGACCAGGACATGATGCAGAAAAATCTGTCTTGCAAAACCCTGAAAGAATCGCAGAAAAACATGTACTGGTACGGCTTTGCCTTTACGCCTGTAAACTTTCTGTTCCTCTCGCTGGGCGTGTTGCTGCTCACTCTGGCCGGCAGGCTTAACATAGCTCTGCCAGCTCTTAACGACGACATACTGCCCATGTACTGCACATCGGGTATATTGGGTGAAAGTATTCTTATCTTCTTCACCATAGGGATCATTGCAGCGGCCTTTTCCAGTGCGGATTCGGCCCTAACAGCCCTCACCACCACCTTCTGTGTGGATATTCTGGGCATTCATAAGGAGGAGGCTCAAAAGGCAAAAAAGACACGATTGAAAGTTCATTTACTTATTTCTGTGTTATTTGCCCTGATTATTATTATCTTTAAGGCCATAAACAACCGAAGCGTGATTGATGCCATCTACGTGATTGCATCGTATACCTACGGCCCCCTGCTGGGATTGTTTTCGTTCGGGCTGTTTACCAGGATGGTTCCCCGCGACAAGCTGGTTCCCTATATATGTATCGCTTCGCCGGTTATTTGTTATGTGGCGGACAAGCTTGTATTCGCCTATACCGGATACCGGTTCGGATACGAGATTTTAATGATAAACGGGCTGCTTACCTTTATGGGATTATGGCTCACAACAAGTAAAACAAAAAATAACATACACGATAATGGAAATTAAAAGTGCTGAATTTGTAGTAAGTAATACCGATGTAAGGAAATGTCCGGAAAGCAAAATGCCCGAATATGCCTTTATCGGGCGGTCTAATGTAGGCAAATCGTCTCTCATCAACATGATAACAGGGAAGAAAGGGCTGGCTATGACCTCCTCCAAACCGGGTAAGACTCAGCTTATCAACCACTTCATCATCAACGATTCGTGGTATCTGGTGGACCTTCCGGGCTATGGTTATGCCCAACGGGGTAAAGAGGGACGCGAGAACATCCGCAGAATCATCGAAGACTATATCCTGGAGCGCGAACAGCTCACTAACCTGTTTGTTTTACTGGACTGCCGACTCGAAGCACAGAAAATCGACCTCGAGTTTATGGAGTGGTTGGGTGAGAATGGAATTCCTTTTTCCATTGTTTTCACCAAAATAGACAAGCTGGGCGGAGGCAAGCTGCGTGAAAACCTGAATGCCTACACCAAGAAGCTGCTCGAAAGCTGGGAAGAGCTCCCTCCTATCCTGCTTACCTCGTCAGAAAAGAAAGAGGGTAAAGAGGAATTGCTCAACTACATCGACGAGATTACAAAGAGTCTCTGATATTGGAGACGCTGATTAGAACAAATCTATTCAATAAGTCTCTGATATTGCATAATACCAAATATAAAAGTCCCGGCAGGAATCCGAATTCCTACCGGGACTTTCTATTTATTCATCCACACGTTTCAGGGTGTATTTTTTAGACTACCGTCTTTGCGATAAATCAGAATACTTCAAAGTCGATTGTGTAATTTACGCCGGGATTTGTTTTAGACGGAATGCCTTCGTAATAGATAAACGCACTTTCAAACTCACCTGTTCCGGTGTAGTTGATCTTTAATCTCGAAGGAGTCATCTCCGTATCGATGTTGGCATCCTTAAACATTGCGTCTGTTTCCTGGGGGCAGGTACCTTTACGCAAATACACCAGAGTAAGCAGCTTAAGATCCTCCAAAGGAATACCTTTACCAACTTCGGGCTTGAATTTACCGAGACCATCTATCGTAAACTCTTTTCCCGTAAAACTAAAACGCAACTTCACGTCGTCGTAACCTCCAACAGGCTGAACTCCGGCTTCATTACGTATAATTCCGGTTGTAACAACCGAAGTACAGTGATTGTACTTAATAAAATAGTCCCATATCTTTTGCTCTTCACCCGACAAGGTTGAATACACAGCTACCGAACTATCATCATCCGAAACAACATCTTCCGATGTACACGAAAGGGTAAGAAAGGGGACAAGTAGAATGAGTGACTTTGCATTGCGTGAAACACGATGCAACATCTCCCCCCCGAAAAAACTCAGGATCTTTTCAAACATAAGCAGAACGTTAAAAATAATTAATGAAATTCTAAACCACGTGCAAAACTAAACTAAATATTTTAATACAAAAATAAATGGCTGCAAAAACTAATAACGTGAGATCATTATTATTCAAATTAATATTACAAGCTCTTATAGTTGCCATTTTAGTGTAAGTTATTTGTAAGTTATAGTGAGCTATTTGTGAGCAGAAGTGCAAATAGTCGTATAATTCGAGTGTATTTAAGTGCGTTTAAATTATCCAGTTTTGCGTATAAACAAAGAGAACCGATAATTTAACTGCTTAATTTACAGTTTATTATCAGTTCTCTATTTCAGTGATCAGGATGGGATTCGAACCCATGACCCACAGCTTAGAAGGCTGTTGCTCTATCCAGCTGAGCTACCCGACCATCCTTGTTTGCTGTATTGCGGTGCAAAGGTAACGCTTTTATTGGAATAACCAAATGGATTAGGCACTTTTTTATCAGAAAGGATACCCTACAGCAAAGTGCCAGGCAAAGTTATTGGTAAAATTGGGTTTCAATATGGCCCATCGCTCCTTACCTGTCTCCTGCGGATTGTATGCCTTAAATCCTGTATCAAAACGGATTAGGAAGAAATCGAAATCCACACGCAATCCCAAACCATAAGAAAGTGCAATCTCTTTATAAAATCTGGAAAAATCGAAATTTCCTTTGTCCTGGAACGAATACGGACGGATTGTCCAGATATTTCCAGCATCTACAAAGGCTGCCATCTCAAATTTCCAGAAGAGTTTACTTCGATACTCCACACTCAAATCCAACCGCACGTCGCCAGACTGGTTGAAGAAGGAGGTAGAATCGGTTACAGCCATGCTACCCGGACCTAACCGGCGCACCGACCATCCGCGAACACTGTTGGCACCTCCGGAGAAGTAGCGACGCTCGAAAGGAAGCATCTCCGCATTGCCGTAGGGAAACCCTACCCCCGCACCGATACGGTAAGCGATGGAGTTACGCTCGTCCAGCACGATGCTCTTACTGAAATCGAAGTCGGCCTTCACAAACTGGGCATAATTAATGCCAAACAGATTATAGATGCCATTCTCGTCCTTGCTGGCCTTGGTAAGCTTGGACAATCCGTAAAGCATGTTACCGGCCAACTCCACCGAAGCCCGCAGCGAATGGGTGTTGCGTTGTTTAAACAACGGGTTGTAATTGGTAAACGAATAGGTGTACCCCGATCCCATTATAAACTGGTCGGAATAATTGTATAGTCGGGTCGACTCGGGAAGCGAGTCTTTAAAGGCCTGGTTGATGCGTGGCAGATACATATAATCCACATCCAGCAGTTTGAATACGTGACGTCCCTGACTATTGGCCCGCTCCTGCCATATATAGCTCCACCCTCCGGATAAAAGGGTACGGCTGTATTCCGGACGGGTCTGATAGTTGTAACTCACCTTCAGCTCCGAGCTGGCACGTAGTTTACGTCGCATATCGTAACCTACAAAAGGAAACAGGAATTCGGGGAAGGTGATGGAGGCCTCTCCACCATATTCGAAATAATCCTGGGCAAAGCCACCGGAAAGAGACTCGTAGGCACCGCGCACCTTGGCAGAGAACACCTCTGCCCCTTTAAACAAGTTCCGGTGCTGGTAATTCAAGCTGGTGGCAAACCCAAAGTCGCCCGCCGAGTTGGTACCCTCCAGGTCCACCCCTACTGATTGCGGTTTGGCCGGTGTGGTAAGAATGGTACAATTGAGCTTCATCGTATCGTTTTCCAGAAACTCCGAAAAGCGGATATTTACATTCTTAAGCGCCCGCAAGGCAGAGAACGATGCATACGTCTGCTCCACCGTACGTTCGTTATACAACATTCCGGGTGTGATGTAAACATTTTTACGCAACACGGAGGGACGGATCACACGCCCGTCTGTTCCGTACAGGACAGCCATATTACCTATCTTCACCGTATCCTTGGGTCCGGAGGTAACTGAGGCATCCTGGTTGATAGGATCGTAATCGGTCTCCACGAAGACATCATTTATGTAATACCGGCTGTGAGGCATCGAAATAACCTCTCCCGAAGCCGTTTTCTGAAGAATCGGATTTACCTGCAGACTCAGATCTACCACCTGCTTATTGAAGGCACTGTCGGCTTTATACGAAATATAATCGCGGTTGAAGGCAAAATACCCCCTTCGGCGCAGCAGCGACGTAAGGCGCTGACGCTCGGCATCCAGTACATCGCGGTCAAACAGACTCCCCTCCTTCACCAACGGAGTAAAATCTTCGGGAACGGCACGGAACGGAGAGGCAAACCGCGGACGGCGGGGCTGTTGCATATGGGCAATACGGTTAATGGTCGTATCGCTTATATCCATGCTATAGTTACGGATACGGTACGGCTCGTGGGTGATAACCTCGTACTTCACCACAGCTTTCTTGCTTTTACTGGTATCAATCGAGGCATCCACCCGGGCATGCACATATCCTTTGTTCACAAAATAACGTCTGAGCTCCTCTTCCGACTGATCCACCAGCACGGTATCCAGCAACACTGGTGCCTCGCCGAAGCGACGTAATAATTTATTTACCCATTTATCGTCTTTTCCGGCCCAGTTATATACGTGCAGAGGCCATTTAAGCAGACCAAACACCTTGAAATTTGGCTGCTGTGCAAGGTACGAACTAAGGTTCGCACTTTTAAAATCTTCATTATCTGATACAATCTCCACTTTATCGAGCAGGTAATCACCCTCCTTAACATGCCTTGTAGTACTACAACCTGTAAGATAGAGGCAAAAACCCATCGCAAAGAGGACACGAAACAATCCCTTCATTCTGCTACCTTTTAAGCTACAAATGTACTTGATTTAAATTATTTCCTGTACATTTGTTTTGTAAAAAGAAAAAAGATGCTGAGTAAGTCGAAAG
Organism: Macellibacteroides sp.; assembly: GCF_050251695.1. Lineage (NCBI taxonomy): Bacteria > Pseudomonadati > Bacteroidota > Bacteroidia > Bacteroidales > Porphyromonadaceae > Macellibacteroides > Macellibacteroides sp. The sequence goes on along the minus strand of NZ_JBFWMI010000018.1, from coordinate 24,667 downwards.
TCAAGTATATCCGCTCCCTCGAGATGAAGAAATACCGCAACGAGTACCAAACGTTTGTGGCAGAAGGAAACAAAATGGTGTCCGACATGATGGGTGCATTCCCGTGCGAACTGATTATCGCCAAACCCTCGTGGATGGCCACTCAGGGAAACATCCCCGCAAAGGAATTGCTGGAGGCCGACGATGACGACCTGCGTAAAGCCAGTTTCCTTAAAACGCCCCAGGATGTACTGGCCGTATTCAAACAACCGGAATACAGACTGGAAGATGTTTGTCCGTCGCAATCCCTCGTACTCGCCCTCGACGGCGTACAAGACCCGGGCAACCTGGGTACCATCATACGGATGGCCGACTGGTTCGGGATAGAGCACATTGTCTGCAGTATGGATACGGTAGACGTATACAGTCCCAAGGTAGTACAAGCCACCATGGGCGCCCTGTGCCATGTACAGGTACATTATACCGACTTGGAAGCCTATCTTAAACAGCAGACAGCACCGCTTTACGGCACCTTTCTGGATGGAGAAAACATGTATACGAAGCAGTTTGGAGGCAGCAACGGCATCCTGGTGATGGGAAACGAAGGCAAGGGAATCCGTCCGGGTATCGAGGCTCTAATCAACGAAAAGCTCTACATCCCCAACTTCCCCGAAGGAAGAGAAACCTCAGAGTCGCTCAACGTAGCGATTGCCACCGCTGTTGTTTGCGCCGAATTCCGCCGCAGACAGACGTATGCCCCTGATCAGAAATAAAGAAACGGGCTTACCTTGTACAGGTAGATAAGTAGCTGGCTGCTCGTTATTGATCCCATCCTGATCCAATATAGAACTTTCAAGGAAAGCTGGCAGCTCACCCACTGTGGGTACAGCCAAAGTGTCGATAAGGACTTTCAGCATCTCCGGCACGCTGGCATCGGGCATCTGTTGGTGGATGGCAGTCAGCCTGCTCCACACATCCGCTACCTCCCAACCCAAGGCAGCAGGTACCACCCAGATAACACCGTTAAGGAAAGAGGTGCCGGCCAGCTCCTTTTCCAAAGGGAATACCCCATTCAGAACGGACCCGCACGTCACCTCCACATAATGCAGTCTGTCTACAGACCGGCAAGCAATATAATTTGCAGCAAATCTTTTCACGGAAATCAATTAACCGGACTCTTGGCAAGCTTGGGGCTCACACGCAAGGGTCTCTTTTTAAGCATCGAATCAGAATGCATGGAATCGGTATGTACGGAATCGGCCTGCGTGCTTTTTACAACTACAGTATCCGCAGGAAGCTCCTGTGGAGTTATCACCTCCGTACCGTAATTGTACTTCATCAGAGTCAGACTGTCAACATACACCTTATGCACACGGGTATCGGGAGTAAGCATCCGGATGTAGCCGTACACCTGCTGCACCTGTCGGGCCGGCAGCGACCGAAGCACCACCTGATGGTATCCGTCGCGGGTAATCGTCCTGACTACATTCACCGTAGTATCCAGCTGCACCACACTCAGTCTTATTTCGGGATAATGCTTCATCCCGTTATGAATTCCCCACACATTGAGGCCCAGCACAAATGTACTGCCCGATCCGTAGGGAACCTCGGGCTTTATCTGGTACGACACAAGCCCACCCTGTACACCTTCGAAGGTGATAAACGGACGGCGTGGCCATATATTCAACGAATCACGTTCGGTAGCAGGACCGGCATTGGCCTGAACATCGCCCAATGCTTTGGTGCGGCTGTCTATTTCGGCCAGCACACCGTCGTACACCTCCATGTAGATTTTCAGATTCTTTCCATACCATACGATGGAACTGTCGTATACAGCCTGGGTGGTATTATGTTTACGGAAAACCGACTCGTAAAGCGCCTGCTTGGAAGCATCCTCTTTATATTTCAGGTAATCCGTACCAATCATGGCCTCGGCAAGGTATACGTCCACCATAACCGCCTGCATCTCCTTCTCTTTCAGAATGCCCTCGGGCACTTTGCTGCAAGCAATTAAAGCCAACGATGTAAGAAAAGCAAAACTATATCTTGAAAGTTTACTACGCATGCGTTTCTGTAGCTTTTGTTTCTTTTGCAAGACTTTCGGACAAGGTATGACGATAAAATATCAGCAACACAAATACACCTACACAAATCGCCGAATCAGCCAGGTTGAAGATAGGACGGAAAAACACAAACTCCTCTCCACCCCATACAGGCACCCATTCGGGCATTACGGTCTGCACAATAGGGAAATAAAACATATCCACAACCTTTCCGTGCAGCCAGGTCTCGTAACCTCCTCCGGCGGGCATAAAGGTGGCAACCTGACCATAACTATGGTCGAACACCACTCCGTAAAAGATTGAATCGATAATATTCCCCATGGCTCCGGCCCAGATCAGCGCGATACAGGCAATAAAACGGAAGCTATAGTTTTTCTTTACCAATCCATACAGATAATAGCCAATAAAACCAACAGCAATGATCCGGAATACGGAAAGGAAAAGTTTACCAATCACCTCGATGCCGAAAGCCATACCCGGATTTTCGGTGAAGTAAAGATAAAACCACTTTGTAATTTCAATACTTTCATGCAATTGCATGTGCGTTTTAATCCAGATCTTAAGCGCCTGATCGGCAGTTAGCAGAATCAAAATAATCAGCACTGCGCCCCACCCTTTGGAATACTTCATTGTTTGTTTATAATTACCTGTTTCGCAAAAAACAATTCGACAAACTTGCAAAACAATCTGTCTGCCTGCTTGCCGAATTGTGAATTATCTCTTAAAATTCAATCACCGTACGCCGCCCTGTTTTGCTTCGATGCTTAATGTAGCATGCGGTACAGCACGTAATCTCTCTTTAGGAATCAATTTACCGGTTTCGCGGCAAATACCATACGTTTTGTTTTCGATACGGATCAGGGCAGCCTGCAGACTTTGAATAAACTTCATCTGACGTTGTGCCAATCTGCCGGCCTCTTCTTTTGAAAGCGTAGCAGCCCCCTCTTCCAACACTTTAAATGTAGGAGAAGTATCGGCAACATCGTTACCGTCCGAGTTTGTAACCCCCGAGCGTAACAACTCATAATCTTTCTTCGCGATGTCTAACTTATCGAGTATAATTGCTTTGAACTCCTCAAGTTCTGCATCCGAATATCTAGTCTTTTCTGCCATGGTTCATTAATTTATGGTTCAACAATACTATTATTTTCTTTCACCCTGTAACAGCTCAAATATACGTAAAATATTATTTGCTGCAACAAAAGTGATATGCTAATTTACTTATTATTTCAAGCCCTCTCAACTTTTACAGTTAATTTGAATTCTTCGAAATCAAGTTCGGTTCCATCGCTCACCACATCTGCAATCTCAATAGATTCGGCAAGTACCTGACCGGCAATGTATGAGCTGTAGGCGCGGATGGCCGGATCCATGTCTTCGGACGATAAAACGGCGATCGTGATCTTGTCTGTTATATCGAAACCGCTTGACTTACGGATGTTCTGAATCCGGTTTACCAGCTCGCGGGCCAAACCTTCCAGACGAAGTTCTTCGGTAACGGTAATGTCCAGGGCAACCGTCAGACGACCCTCGTTGGCCACCAGCCAGCCCGGAATATCTTCCGAAATCACCTCTACGTCGGCCAACTCCACAACGGCCTGCTGACCATCGATATCGAAGGCAAAACTTCCCGTAGCTTCAAACTGCTGGATGTTTTCCTGCGTCATACCCTGGATTGCTGCAGCCAGCTGCTTCATCACCTTTCCGTAACGCGGACCTAACTTCTTGAAATCAGGTTTGATACGTTTCACCAGAATACCGGCGGCATTATCCACAAAGGTAAGCTCCTTCACATTCACCTCGTTCAGAATCAGGTTCTTCACCAATTCGATTGCCGCCTGCTGATGGGCATCGGCCACCGGAACCATGATAGCCTGCAGCGGCTGACGAACCTTGATGTTCACCTTTCTGCGCAAAGCCAATACCATAGACGAGATAGACTGTGCCAGCTGCATACGCTCTTCCAGGTCTTTGTCTACCCACGCCTCGTTGCAAACAGGGAAGTCGGCCAGGTGAACAGACTCGGATTTATCGCGGCCCGTTACGGCAATCAAGTCTGTAAACAGCTGATCCGCATAGAACGGAGCGATAGGCGCCATCAACTTGGCAACCGTTTCCAGACAGATATACAACGTCTGGTATGCCGAAAGCTTATCGGTAGTCATTCCCCCACCCCAGAAACGGCGGCGGTTCAAACGTACGTACCAGTTGCTCAGGTTGTCGTTTACAAAATCGGATATGGCGCGACCGGCACGTGTAGGCTCGTATGTATCATAGAAACCATCCACATCCTTTACCAGCGAATTGAGCAGCGACAAAATCCAGCGGTCAATTTCCGGACGTTCCTCCATGGGTACGTCGGCATCCTTGTAATCGAACCCGTCCACGTTGGCATACAGCACAAAGAACGAGTACGTATTATACAATGTACCGAAGAATTTGCGGCGCACCTCTTCGATGCCCTCCACATCAAACTTAATATTATCCCACGGCGAGGCGTTGGTAATCATATACCAGCGAAGCGGGTCCGAACCGTACTGTTCGATAGTTTCGAACGGATCCACCGCATTGCCAAGCCGCTTAGACATCTTGTTACCATTCTTATCCAACACCAGACCGTTAGACACTACAGCCTTGTAAGCCACACTGTCGAACACCATGGTCGCAATCGCATGCAAGGTAAAGAACCAACCACGGGTCTGGTCCACACCCTCTGCGATAAAGTCGGCCGGATACACAAAACCCTTATCCAGCGCATCCTTGTTCTCGAACGGATAATGAATCTGCGCATAAGGCATCGCACCCGAGTCGAACCAAACATCAATCAGGTCCGTTTCACGTTTCATAGGCTTACCCTCGCAATTGCTTACCAGGATAATATCATCTACATACGGACGGTGCAAATCTATCTTATCGTAATTCTCCTTATCGTATTGACCCGGAACGAAACCCTTATACGGGTTGCTTTCCATGAAGCCCGCCTTCACAGACTTCTCTATCTCATTGTAAAGCTCTTCCACCGAACCGATGCACTTCTCTTCCGTGCCATCCTCTGTACGCCAGATAGGCAGCGGAGTACCCCAGTAGCGGCTTCTGCTTAAGTTCCAGTCCTGCAGATTTTCCAGCCACTTGCCAAAACGGCCCGTACCGGTGCTCTGCGGTTTCCAGTTAATTGTATTATTCAGTTCGATCATCCGTTCGCGGCAAGCGGTAGTCTTGATAAACCAGCTATCCAGCGGATAATACAAAACAGGCTTATCTGTACGCCAGCAATGCGGATAATTGTGAATATGTTTTTCGATACGGAACACACGGTTCTGCTGTTTCAGCATCACACTGAGGTCGATATCCAGGGTAGCATCCGCATCCGTAAGCTCCGGATCGTAGGCATTCTTAACGAAACGACCGGCATAGATAGCATACAGCTCCTTGTCCATCTGGCCATCGATAAAGTCCAGATCCAGCTCTTCAAGCAGATAGAATTTACCCGTCAGATCCACCATCGGACGCTGGTTACCCTCTTTGTCCACCATCATCAACGGAGGCACCCCGTTGGCCTTAGCCACACGATCGTCGTCCGCACCAAAGGTAGGCGCGATATGAACGATACCCGTACCATCCTCAGTAGTAACAAAATCGCCTGTAATCACACGGAAAGCACCTTCACCCGGATTCACCCAGGGAACAAGCTGCTCGTATTTCATACCAGCCAGTTCGGTACCCTTCCACTCACCCACAATCTGGTAAGGAATCAGCTTATCGCCCACCTTGTAATCGGCCAGGGCAATTCCCTCTGCCTTCACATTAAAGTAAGCAGCCACCAGATCCTTAGCCAAAACAGCCGTCATCGGCATACCCGTATACGGATTGTAAGACTGAACAGCCACGTAGGTTACGTTCGGTCCCACACACAAAGCCGTATTGGATGGCAAGGTCCACGGAGTGGTTGTCCACGCCAGGAAGAAAGCCTCGCCAAAGGCCGCCATCTCCGGTTTCGGATCAATTATCTTAAACTGAGCCGTACAGGTTGTATCCTTTACATCCTTGTAGCAGCCCGGCTGATTCAGCTCGTGGGTACTCAAGCCCGTACCGGCAGCCGGCGAATAAGGCTGAATGGTATACCCCTTGTAAAGCATCTCCTGTTTGTAGAGCTCCTTCAGCAGATACCATAAAGTCTCGATATAGCGGTTATCGTAGGTGATATACGGATCATCCATATCCACCCAGTAACCCATCTTGTTGGTAAGATCTTCCCACTCTTTGGTAAACTTCATCACATCCTTGCGGCATGCGGCGTTGTACTCGGCTACAGTAATCTTCTTTCCAATATCTTCCTTGGTGATACCCAAAGCCTTTTCCACACCCAGTTCTACGGGCAGACCATGTGTATCCCAACCTGCCTTACGTTTCACCTGAAAACCCTTCATGGTTTTGTAACGGCAGAAAATATCTTTTATAGAACGAGCAATAACGTGGTGAATACCCGGCATTCCGTTTGCAGAGGGCGGACCTTCATAAAATACAAATGAAGGGGCACCTTCCCGGATTTCAAGACTCTTGTGAAAGATATCGCCTTCGGCCCATCTTTTCAACACCTCTTTGTTCACACCCGACAAGTCAAACTTTGAATATTCAGCAAATTTTTTACTCATATCTATTTATTTATTCTTGCAATTCTAAAATTGCCGCAAAGGTAATTTTTTTATTTAAAGTTTGCAATAAAAAAACAACCCCGTTTGCACCCGATATTCACCATTTTAGATAATAATATTAAAAAAAGGAGCTTACCGTATTACAGTGTAATAGGGTAAGCCATGTTCTTTAAACGATCCGGCGCATCCGGATAAACCATTAAAGCAACTCTTTTTCTATAATATTTTTAAGTTCCAGTTTTGAAACCGTTCCCAGCATCTGTTTGTAAGAACCATCGGCGCGGCACAACAGCAAAGTAGGCACCGTACGGATGTTGTAAGCCTCTTCCAGCTTGGGCTCCTTATCAAGGTCCACCTTGTAAAAATCCACCTTTCCGGCAAATTCCTTTTTCAGGTCGTCCAGAATCGGGTTCAGGTTTTTGCAATAGACACACCAGGTAGTATAAAAATCCACCAGACAAGGCCTTTCACCCTTGAAACTCCATTTATCAACGTTCTTATAATCGCCCACCTTCTGTACATAGTCGGCAGTAGTTAAATGCGGTACACTCATATCGTTTCCAATTAGTTTGAAATAATACTATAACTATTCAAGCACCCGATTGGTTCAACGGCTCCTCAAACTTCTTACACAAGCCATCCTGAAACCAGCAATGCAGCAGCTTCGCGGTCCGTTTCCTTGCGTAAATCAGGCCAAAGCCTGTTTCAGGTCGGCCAACAGATCATCTATCCCCTCAATACCGATGGAAAGACGCAGCAAGTCGCCGGTTATACCCAACTCCAGCCGCTGTTTTTCGGGCACCGCATCGTGCGTCATCACCATGGGGAAGCACACCAGCGACTCCACCCCGCCCAGACTGTCGGCCAGGGAAAATACCTTTAACTTCTTAACAAAAGCATTGACCGACTCGCGGTTACCCTCCTTCAGGCGGAACGACACCATTCCCCCGAATCCACTCATCTGCCTGCGTGCCACCTCGTGATTGGGATGTTCGGGCAACCCCGGGAAATAGACCTGACTCACCCTGGGATGATCCTGCAGAAAACGGGCAACAGCAAAGGCATTCGCTTCGTGCTGACGCATACGCACCGCCAGAGTCTTTACACCCCGCAAGGTAAGCCATACATCCTGCGGACCGGGAATGGCACCAATCGTATTCTGGAAAAACCGAAGCTCCTCATAAATAGACGCATCATTCAGCAACACCGCCCCGCCTATCACATCCGAGTGCCCCGCAATATACTTGGTAGTACTCTGCACCACAATATCCGCCCCCAGCTCCAGCGGACGCTGAAAATAGGGCGAAGCAAATGTATTATCCACCGCCAGCAACACACCGCGCGCCCTGGCAATGGCAGCCACCGCCCCGATATCCACAATTGTAAGCAACGGATTGGTAGGCGTTTCCAACCAGATCAGCTTCGTGTTGCTGCCAATGGCCCCTTCAAACTCCTGGGCATCACTCCCCTCCACATACGAAAAGGTAATACCGTAACGCGAAAACAACCTTTCAAACAAACGCACCGTCCCACCGTACACATTGGCAACGGTAACGATATGGTCGCCGGGGTTGAGCAATGAAAAAACAGCATGCTCGGCCGCCATACCCGAGGCGAAGGCAAGGCCATAGCGTGCATGCTCCAAAGCCGCGAGCGACACCTCAAGCGCTGTACGCGTGGGGTTGCTCAGCCGGCTGTATTCAAAACCCTTGTGTTCGCCAATCCCCTGTTGGGTAAATGTGGAAGTCTGATAAACAGGCACTACAGTAGCACCTGTAGCCGCATCCGGAGCCTGCCCCTCGTGTATAGCCATTGTTGAAAAATCCATAGCACATCAATTAAATTCGTAAACAAAACCTAAAACAATCCTTTGCCCTGAAGACAAAACCTAAACAATCTAAAAGCCCTAAAGCAACAACCTTGTAATGATTGCAAAGGTAACCCCCACCCCATTCTCCCCCAATACCATGTTTAAGGTATATTTACTTGCAGAATAGAAGGTAATATGACAGGATTCTCAGGATGCGGTTCAGAATACTCCTACCGGCATACTTTATGTGAACATTATAATGAATTTAATTACGCAGGTGATTGATATTAATAAATCAGTAGATATCAAATGCTTTCAATCCAAAAGCCTCGTTATAGCTAATCATTTGAGTAGTATTGCAATATTTAGTCCACGCCTCTTCAGAGTGGCTTAGCTCAGAAATCTGCGACGCAGAAGTACTCTTAAATATATCCAGCACCTTTTCCAATATAGACAATTCTTCAGCAGTAAAGCTGCTGCAATCCGGAGACAAATCGGAACACAACTTAGTACCACATATACCCGACGAAAACTCTACCATCTCTGGATACACCCCATCTATCAAGCTATACACCCTATCCCATCGTACAGGAACAGGACCGAATTGAATCGCTTTGTAAGCTAAACCTGTCATACCGCGACCGTAGGTCTTATAAGACAGAAAATCGGCATAGAACAACTGCTTGTTCATTTTGGTATTAAACACATTGTCGCATTTCTCAATAAAATACAGAATTATATTTTTCAGCTTACTATACGATTGTGTTGCATATCCGTTGTAAATACTTCGGGAATATGAATCAAAGATAAGATCCTCCCGGGTGCTGGGTTGTTTGTATTCGAGCGCCTTTTTTAATTTATCGCAAATCTTCTCGTACTCTTTTACCTCGAATTGATTCTTTGCATTCTCTACAAACACTTTAAAAACAGCCGGTTCCTTTATAGATGACAGAATTTTGCCATTAGCTTCGCTGGGCATATCTCCGTTTTCATATAATCTGTATTGATTATCTCCAAAGCCCAGGATTTCAGACATTTTAGATGCCGAAAGTTCATAAGTCCGACGGATCCGTTTAATTTCATCGGGAAAAGGAATACCATACTTAATCCGATATTGGTTATAAACCTGCGACAGATTGATTTCATCAATTTCGGTTGTTGTAAATCGCTCTTTAGTATCTTCACACAGATAAAACAGAGATACATACTCAAACGTCTCTTTGCGAAATACCAATTCTGAATTTTCTTTTTGGAGGACAACCCTACCTCCGGTAAACGGACTTTTCATTGCTTTTCTCCTTTCAGGAACGCTTCTACATTTTCTTTCGTCTCTTTATATTTATTATTTTTACAAAGCTACGAATTAAATTGATTATATCACCATATATCAATATAATTTCAACTTTAAAGTTGAAATTATAAATTTAACTATAACTATCCAGCTTCACTCATTAAATCAACTATAGTAAAATCAGGAATAGATAATACTAATAAATTCAATAATCTGTACTAAATTCAATTTAATGATCCAAGTTGTCATTTACAAAATTTATTGGATAGTGTCCTTTATGACCTTTTGATGTTTTACTGGACACTGCCTTTTACTGATGAAAAGAATTCTTCACTAATCCGGTGGATTTTAATATCGTTGAAACTTAGAGTTATTTGATTAATTCTATTTCAAAGAATTTTTTACCTAATTTTTCCCACTCTTTTTTTTCTGACACAAATAGATTACCGGGGAGTATTCCAAAATACTCATAATAATATGGTATATTTTTAATAAGTCTAAAACGCGCAATTAGACACATTTTTTCAACATTACTTTCACCCAATGGGTTAATCCAGTTTTGCCCCATTATTGATAAAGAATTATAATACAATAAAGCTTGTTCAAAATCAGAAAGTTGAGCTCGCACCATTTTTGCATAGTTATATTTCTCATCTTCTTTTAAATCTTCATCTCTTGCGATAAATTGTATTGTCTGATATAAATGCCTAAAATAATGACCTAACAATGAGTTACGAGGAATAAATAAAGATTTCTGTGCTTTATCCCTAATAAGAATACAAGTTACATCTACATTTATTATAAACTGAACGTCTTTATCATCTTTTGTTACATAATAATTTTCAAAGCCATAAAAGAAATATCCATATGATAGATTATTAATAAATCTCAATTTATCATTTTGATTAGATAAAAATCCCTTCATTTTATCAAATCTGTTTACTTCTTCATCATCGGTTGATGGAGGGGTTGTATTTTCTATTTCATACACAGCCCTTTCCACAATTTCATAAATAGCTTTATAATCATAGAAAAGTTTTTCTATTGCTACCCGTCCCTTTAATTTATCAACTTGTATTTCATTAACATTTTGTTTATGTAGATGAAGCATTTCATAAAATTTAGTTTCAAAAGATTCTCTTTTATTTTGTTTAGCTTGCTCTTTAAAAGTTAATACCACTAAAAGAGTACCAGCTAACGCAAAAAAAGTACCAACAACTCCACCAAAAAAATCTCCAAATTGTCCTGTAATCTCATAATCTGAATCATTCCCCCAAATCCAATAGCCATCTAAATATGTACTAATAATGAAATATATGGAAATAATGCCACCTAAAATAAGCATTCCCATAGCTATAAAAAGAATTGATTTTTTCATATTAACATTTGTTTCTAAAAATTTCAAGAAGCTGCGTTTCTTTATCTTTCCACAAACTTCAATTATTTTCATCTTAAATCTATATACTTTATATTAGAAAATGTATAAAATAATATCCTTTTGCTGATTATTTTCCATGTGGGTAAACTCACCTAAAAGGCGACCTCTATACCTTCTGGCAGAAATCATTATACTGTAATGTGATATTAATGATTTTGCCGAAAAGTAATCTACACAGGGTGAACTTTTTCCCGACTACTTTCTTTCTCGTGAGTCTATACGGGGAAGAAAGTAGCAAAGAAACCTGCAAAATCATCTTATCTTAAATTGTTGTCTTTACAGTCCATTATTATTACATTTTCTTACCGTTTATTATTGGAATTGGATGAAATTCACCATGAGATTTTTCATGCATAACGATTTCAATATCAAAAGGGGTATTTTTTTTAGAATTAAACTCCATAGTGAAAGGAAATCCTGGAGCTGTTCCTTTTGAAATACTTCTTACAATCGCATTAGTTTTATAGCCATTCTCTAATTGAATGTCATTTATACTATTACCCATGTACATCGATTCATTTCGGATACTAGCGGAAATAGAATTTACATCTTGTTGAGTACAGAACAAAAACGAAGAAATAGGTTCTAAAAAATGTTCGGCATGGCATTCTACTATTAATTTATCACCCTCTTTATATTTGTAGGCTACCATATTTGAGAACATTTTAATTGGTTCCCGATAAGTGTTATAGCCATTAATAACATCTACAATTTGTCTTACTGCAACATCTAGGCCTTGAGAGTATAAATCAATATACAGTGATTGAGTTAATAATGTTGGCATAATAGAGTTGTCCATTCTAATAGGAATAAATTGGATTCGATTTTGTGCGGCTTTAAATAATGCATTTTGCCACTCCAATTTAACCATATTACTTTTTAAACTATTGTTGGAAACAAAAAAGAAGAAGTATTTACAATTAGACAAGCCTTCATTCATTTTATCAACTATTCCATCACCAGGCTGAATTGACCAAGAGTCATAGAAAACTTTGTCTTGTCCGTAAATGCTTTTTAGTCTTAACGCAACCTGCTCTACTACAGGTTTATCGTTTGAGTTATGAGATAAAAAAATCATATTTACTAAATTTGTAGTTTATTAAAATTATGCCATTTAACCAACATTTCTTCTGTGGTTATTGGTCAATACTAATCATTTGCTATTTATTAGCCTTCCATCTTTTATAATAACTTTGTAAGTTAGTTTTCTCTCCTCCTTGAAAATACTTGCCGTTATTTAAAATTTCAATCAATTTGCCAATATCCTTCGCATATTGCGTATCCCAGTTTAATTCTCGAATCAGATACGAAGTGACAATGTCTGTATTTAATTCAGGTTCATACTTGTGTAAAGTTCTAATATAAGTTTTAGCCCTATCATTGTCCATCGGGTGGGATATTCCAGTAGACATATTAATCGTATCTGTTAGCTCTTGCATTGCAATTTTAACGATTTCACTTGGTTCTGATAATTTTTCATCTTCACCATGTTCTTTTCCTGAAATTTCAATAGCATTCCAGGTTTTTATCCACTTTTCGGTTAATCTTCTCAACCATGGTATAGCTATAATATACTTCACAGAATGATAGCCGTCTATTTTTAATATGTCGTCCGCATCCATTCCACAACATATAACTATATCCGAAGCATTACCATACATTGCACTTTTGTATGTTAATTTAGTTTCAAGCTTAAAAGGGACAGGGCAATCAGTAAATTTAAGACCATTAAATAATCTCTTTACATCTTCATGACCGAATAATCTATCAAACCAACCTGTATTTTGCTTTGTATGAATATACAACACTATTTTTTTCATGTTAGCATCTTTTTTCGCGAGTTCACAAGCAAATTGCATTGCTAAGCGATAAGCATTGTCATCATTAGCTTCTGTATCAATGTAAAATTTTGTATTCATGCTTTTGTTTTTATATCTACCATTTGATTTCAGGGAAATCTTTAAATTCCAAATCCGTTATTTCACAATTATGTTTTTTTGCCGAGATTTCAAGAGAAAAAACTAGTGCTTTATATTCTGGTAACCATTCAGAAAAGTGAGTGATTAACAAATTGGGAATGTTCCTAAAACGTTTTTTTCCAACAGGAGATGTTACATACTTTATTTGTAAAGCTTGATAGATAACGAAAGAAAGCGGGTTTGTTATATCAATTCTTTGTCCAATGAAATTCCGAATAATATTAGCACCTTCCGCATCATAAGCAAATAATGCTTTTTCTGTTACATATTCAAGCATATAGATATTAGATTGGTCAAGCTTGTTTGTTTTCAGGTAACCAGCATTATGACGTAAGGTTGATATAAAAATCAAAATATCAGTCCAAACAAGTTGAAAACCATAAAAACGAATCTTTGTTTCATCTTCAGCCGGTTCATCATTAACCAAACGGCTACCTTCATATCCCTTCCTTATTTCATAAGCAAAGTTCATTAATAGCTGGAATTGAGCTTTTTGAAATTTATTATATTCATCAAGCGTATTTGCTATTTTATGGACTGTTTCATAAAGAATCTCTAAATCATCACGAGTGCCATATATCTCTACTCCAGTTCCTTTTTTGGTCGGATATGCTTGCAACATAATTTATCTATTTAAGGTTACATAAAACATCTCATAAAAAGAGTTGTCAGGTGAATTACAAAATCTATCTCTGAATGCTTAACAGCGTCATTATGTTTAACGTAGTTGTTTTGATATTTAGAATAGTAATCTAAAAGTCTATTAAACATATTGATAAATTCTGGAGATAGTCCCTTGTCTTTTTGATATTTTCCAATTTCGGCTAACTGATTTTCTAGTGATTTTTGATTACCAAGAATTTCCCTTAAAAAAGTTTCTAATGACAATCTCATATCATCTAATACATTTCGTTGATAAATCTTTTGCTTGTATTTTTCGATAGCTTCATTAAATATTTTCTGCGCAGCAGGATAGTTTGCCAACCATTCTTGTGTTTCTATTATTGCTGGTTTTTGTGTCAATTGAGGTGTTCCATTGAAATAACTTTCAAGAAATTCCACTACCTCTTTTTGCATTTCTTCTATGCCATATACTCGGTTAGGATATACTGTCAAAGTTAAGGGTGGATTGTTTTTACTTTGGCTTTCCGTTATGTTCGCATTTTTCACGGAATCCAATTCAGACAACAGTTCTTGAACTTCTTCTATAATAGAAGTATTCTTTAAAAATACTTTTAAATATTTTTTGTCGGGAGTTTCTCTAACTTCAATATCAAAATTTTTAGACATACTTAAACAATTGTAACATTTCAACAAAAGTACTCATAAAAAACACCTAACGAAATAGTTTGTTATATGTTTTTCAACAAGTTGTCTAAAGTTTTTATTCATTGTCTATCACTCCAATCTCATTGTTAAAAATGAACGTAAGCTGTTTCACTTGCCCGAAGTTATCTTTGATATAGAAATCAATTTGGTATATGCGGTAGTATATAGTACAACCGGATCGTTTCACCCGGAAGTGGGTATAAATTGTTTGGAAGAAAAACCGTTCCTTCTTCCATCATTCAATACCCCTTTGTCATCAGGTTGAAAAAAACAGATTGAGGGGTAATCCGAGAATTTCGATCGTTCCGTTTTAACTGCAATATGATTTAATTTTTTCATTCATTTGTAGTTTTTTGAACGCTGGTAATGTCTCCTGAGGATATCTATCATTTATTCAACCTAAAAAATCTCCTAACCCCTATCCAGAATAAGGATTAGGAGATTCTGCCTTATAACAGCAACTTATACAGATAACTGGTTCCGGCTACCGCTATCAGACACCAGCCAAGCAGGTTGGAGGCTCCGTATTGCTCGGAGGCGTCGGGGTATCCGGTGGCGGGCGCTGACTGAGGGTCACAATTACACCCAGTGCAGCCAGGGCAATCTCCTTTTCTTCCATTACAAGTGCCAGGAGGATAAGGATCTTCAGGAACGTGAGGGTGGGCTTTTTGCTGTTTCCTTTTCCGAAAAAAGCAGCTTGCCACTACCAAAATAAATTCAATGATCTGTTTTACTTGTTTCATCTTTCTGTTTGTTTTAAGGAGTTTGTATTGAGAGTTGTTTGTTTAATACAATGGAATAAAGCTCGCACGTGAACAGTTATTCCCCAGGACAGAACCTCTATTTTTAGTATTATTTTGCCATAATAGCAGCGTATACCATCGGGCTATGTCCATAATATAGGATACAAATTATAAATAGAAACTTTTATGCTTATTCTGGAAACTGCAACGCTATCAGCCTTTCCATATCGGTGGAAATCCTTATTAGCATCCGTTTGTAATTTTGGCGGTTGTCGCCGTTTACCTCGCTGATGTAGCGGCTGTAGGCTATCTCCTGGGCATAGGCGGCAGGTACATTGCTTACGTTTGCGGCAACGGTATACGAGCTTCGTATGAGTCGGCAAAAATCGAAGAAGCTATCCCTTGCCGAAGCATAGCTGCGAAACAGCAATCCCGTTTCGTTGAGCCGTATTTTTTCGCCTGCCCAATAATCGGTTGGACCACCGTAGCCGGTTATTCCAAAAAAGGAATTATAATCTTTGGATAATCTGCTTTCTGCCCATCCGCTTTCGATGGCAGCCTGGGCAAGCACCACTACCGGATTGATATTAAATAGTTTCCCCGCCGCCTGGGCCAGGGGATAAAATTGCTGTACAAAAATCTCTTTTATCATGTGTTAGAATTGAAGGTTCGTATTGAGTTTTCAAGATAAAAAGCCACACCCCGGAGGAACTAAACCTCCGGGAGGGGCATTGGGGTTAATACACGTGCTCTTTATCGCACTTTTCTTCTACAGTTATCGTTTTAACCACCTGCTTTTCGAACTTTGCGTTATTGATGATATAACGCAACTTAGCACCGGGGCGGAAAACAATCTTCGGTCTCTTGAACATCACAGAGGAAAAATCCTCCTCCGTATCTGCTCCCCCGCTGCCGGCCAGCATCTGGAAATTCCCCAGATCCTGAAGTTGGACCACATAGCCTTCTGCCAGTCTGGAGGCCAGGGTATGGGTGGTGGCATCCAGCACCGCTTTTACATCCGCACTGGAGGCCGTACAGTAATCGCCCACTGCCTCGCAGAATTTATCGAAATCCATTTTCATACTCGCCTTGGTCTGACCGTAAAATAGTTTACTGTCTGCCGCTGCATTCTTTCTCATATCCTTCCGTCGTACAACGGTAAATTGTAAAGCCATCGTTTAATCGTTTTTAATTGTTTGTAAATAAATGCTTTGCTGATCAACAGTACAAATATACCACCCCCCGAAATCTCAAATCCACTTGTGTACACTTGTGTCCACCTGTGTCCACTTAAGTACAGATAAGTACAGATATGTCCATTTTGCATATGCTTTACAGCATACCTAATTATAGATATTTACGCTCCTAAAAGTTGCAAATACCAACTTATAAATGTATCTTTGATAATAGATATAAAATATTATTAATCTTATTTTTCAACCTTAAATGAAAGTGTTCACTATTAAAAGTTATGGTTTCGGGGAGTTATCTTCCCTGTTTTCGCCCGATATAAACATGGCCTCGGCCTCCAAACAACTTAAACGCTGGATTACCGGCAACCCCAAACTCCTCCACCTCCTCCAACAGGAAGGATGGGAAAAAGGGCACAAGCGGTTAACCCCCAAAATGGTGCAACACATCGTTTCCGTATTGGGAGAACCCTGAAATTACAGGGGTATTTCCTAATTCCAAATAAGCTTATTTGCACTTCAAGATAAGCTTATTTCAACACTCAAATAAACTTATCTGAGTCTTAAAATCAATTGATTTCAAGACAGGGAAACCTTGTGCTTTTTTTTGAAAATAAACTGATAAAATATGCTTTTACAAACGTATAACCAAATTGAAATTATGAACGAATTAAAGAAGAAAAGGTCTCGATTTAAAGAGTTAATCGAGATCTATTGCGAAGCCAACCCTTACAACTTCGACCTGTTTTTAGCCAATGTAAGGAAGGATGAATATGCGCTCCCTGTCATCCTCGAAATAATGGGGTACATAAACGATCCCGCCTATTTCAACAACAAGGAGCAGATGGTTTTTAAGAACAAATTCAAAAGCTATTTCCTCCCCAGGTTGCATACCATGCACAAGGAATGGGACAAGAATTACCATTATGAGAATTTCAGGCTTGAACTGAATGAACACTCCTGTGGTAAGAATATCTCGGTAAAAAATAAATTAATTACCAAAGAGTGTTTTTTAATTATTTACGGGCTTAGCATGGCAGGAATCATAAAATTTACCTCCAAAAGGCATATTCTGAAGTGCATCTGCAAGCTGCTAAATAAAAATTTTAATCTGCAAATTATACAAAATGAGTATAATTTCATTGACAAACTCTCCGTAATAAATGCGTATGAGTCTGTAATAAAGAAGATTAAGGAACACAGTCAATGATTGAAAGGTTAATAAAACCGTCAAAAAAGTATAACTTGTTCTTCCAAAAACATGTCGTATCATTGCAGCCGAAAGCAATTTCAAGAAATGAACGAAACAAATCTCCTCCGCTTGCGGAAGCGATTTAACCACAAGACCAAGACGGGAGGTCGCCACAAGTTCCCGTTTTTTTAAACTTTTTGTTCCGGCAAATCTGTAGATTAATATTAAATCAGGATTATTTTTAAAATTGTATTAAAGAACATGAATATTATATTAATAAAGGAGTTTACACCAGACATGACAACGACCTCATTAGAGGCCGCATCGATCCAAGGTTTAGGGGGTGCATTCAGTGGTGCAAAACAACCTTTCTACAGCAAAAACCGGAACTTTACCCAATTATCCAACATAATTATGGAAAAATCGTGTTCCATGCGCAAACTTATCAACGAAGGGTATTGTGCAATTCCCAGAACCGTGTTACACAACCTTACGAACCAGGACGATCTGGAGAGACTTGTTGCCAATCTCTTATTTAATTTTTTCATGGATGCCCGGTTCGTAGATGGCACCATGGCAATTAAAAATTCGGTATATCCCTGCCGACGCGGCCAGCTGATTATTCAGCAAAAGAAAATGGCGGCTCAGCTGAATGTAAATTACCGATTATTTAGACAGGCTATGGATTTTCTAAAAGGCGATGGCATTATCGAAGTGGAACGCCTGAAGGACGGCAGCCGAATCACCATCACAGCCTACGACCTGCTGGTTGGTGCCAAGCTGAAAGAGCATAAACCGGCCGAACCGAAGAAGTTGCCCTGCGATGTGTACGAGATCAACATGCGGGAGATGTTTCCGGATCAGAACAGCAATTAATCAAAACAAAACAAACACGGTGCAAATCAATCCGTTTGCACTATTAAATCAATCAGTATGAATAACATTTCATTGGAATTTAAAGAAGAGATTTCCTTACTTTGTGCCCTTATTACGGGTCAAACCTGCATGGGTGATATCTACCCCCGACTTAAACCGGAGCATTTCGACAGCAAGCCTTTCGGTTTTGTGTACGAGGCTTCTGTTAACCTGTACAACAACGGTATTCCCATGGACCTTACCTTGCTTGAGGAGGAGATGCGGCGCATGGATCCTGCCTATTACAACGAGATAAACGGGATCGATGCCGTAAAGGATTATTTCGGATTGGTGCTGGACGGATGTAACGTGCGGATGTATGCCGATCATATCATCGAAGGGTTTCAGCGGCGTAAGTTCTCCACACTTTCTACCGAGATGCGCGCCAAGGCGGTGCAGTACAACCTTTCCATGAAGCAGATTTTGGAAGATACGACACTTAAGATGCAGCAGATCAGCTGCGTGGGAGTCGATAATTCCACCATCCGCCAGGTGTCTCAGATTGGGGAAGAGGTGATTGCCAAACACGAACGGATGCAGCAGCAGGATGTGCATTCGGTGGGGTTGTCTACCGGTCTGAAAGGGTTGGATGAGATAATAGGCGGTCTGCTGCCCGGCGAGGTGCCCTGTATCGGCGCGCGACCGGGACAGGGGAAATCGGCTTTGGCACTCTTTATTGCCCTGCAGGTGGCGATGAGCGGACATCCGGTGTATTTTATCACCCTCGAAATGAGTCTGGAGCAGCTTTACGGTCGTATTCTGCTGTCGCTCTCCGAGGTATCGGCCGCCAATTTACGTCAGCATGGACTTACCGTTACCGAGATTGAGGCGGTTCGCAACCTCAATAAAACCAAGTTGGCCGAGCTGCCGCTGTATATCGACTACATTCCTTCGGCACGGGTGGAGGATATCCGGTCGAAGGTTAAGCTGGCGCGCAACCGCAACCAGTGCGATCTGGTGGTGCTGGACTACCTGCATCAGTTGGAGCTGGAGAGCGATGCCAATAACAACCACGCCACCACGTTGGGTTTTGCCATCAAGCGCATCAAGGATTTGGCCATCGAGGAGCACATTCCCATCCTGCTGCTTTCGCAGCTGAACCGCGACATCGAGAAACGTACCGATTCGAAGGATCCCCGTATGAGCGACCTGCGCGATTCCGGCGTACTGGAGCAGGCGGCGGATATCGTAATCTTTATAAACCGCCCCGAACAACAGGGTAAAACCAAGGATGTAAACGGTGAATCGCTGGCCGGTATAGGCTTCCTTAAAGTGGCGAAAAACCGAAACGGAAGCACGGGCATCACCCGTTTCCGTTACAATGAGAACATGACACGCCTGAGCGATTATTAATTCACAACCGGTCTGCCGCCATCGTAACCGGCGGCAGACCTCCCTTAAATCATCCATACCATGAGTATCGATTACGAACAACAGACCCGCGACCTGAAGGATTCGCTTTGCATTGAAAAGGTGATTGGCGCCTACGTGCACCTGCAACAAAAGTTCGGCGGCAAATACATCGGGCTTTGTCCCTTTCACGACGACAGCCATCCCTCTATGCATGTACACCAGGGGAAGCAGATCTTTAAATGCTTTGCCTGCGATGCCGGGGGCGATGTGTTTTCGTTCATTCAGCAATACGAACGTTGCAGCTTTGTGGATGCGGTAAAGCTACTGCGTGAAAGGTGGGGAAACGGCTCGGAACCGCTGGTGATGCACACACCACGCAAAGTGGAAAAGAAGCCCGTTGTGGAACTTCCCCCTGCCCAACAGGAGGCCATCGAAACTGCCAACATCCGCTTCCTGAAATCCCTCAGCGGATTCCACCCCGAAGTGGCCAGCCAGTACGATCCATACTTTTTCCCAGGGTTATCAACAGGTGTTGATAACTTCAATTTATCCTCTGAATCAGATACTTCGGGTACTATTTCCGGGGAGATGCCCCATCTAAAGGGAGCTGATGCAGGAACGGAGGGTGGAGGATTAGATAAGTCTATGGATTCCGGAATGAAGTTGAGCGGCGTGAAAGCCGTTGAGCCATCGGGGAAGTATCATCCCGATTGCCATGGCATCGCACAGACGTATATAGATTACGAAGTGGGTATGGCAGGAATGTCTGTGCTTCACGGATTTTCGGCATTGGCAGGACGTATTATCTTTCCCATCCGCGATGCCGGAGGCAGACTGGTAGGCTTTGCCGGACGAACCACTTTCAACCCCACACAGGAGGAGAAAAAGCACGTGCAAAAGTATCTGAACAGCAAATCGGACGGATTGTATAAAAAGAGCGAAACCCTGTATGGATTGTTTCAGGCAGGCAACGCCATCCGCAACGAAGGATTCTGTTTCCTGAACGAGGGCTACAAAGACGTGCTGTCCATGGTGGCGGCAGGCTATCCCAATTCGGTGGCACAGTGCGGCGCAGCCTTCACCAACGAACAGGCTTTGTTGCTGAAGCAATACACCAACCGCGTGGCCGTATTGATGGATGCCGACGAGCGAGGTCGCGAAATTGCCGCCAAAGCCATCCATGTACTGCAAAGCAACGGCCTCCAGACCTGCGACCTGGTACTCCCTCCGGGCGAAGACCCCGACTCCCTTTTCCGCCGACTGGGCCGCCAATCCTTCCGCGCCATCATCCGCGAATCCCAACTAACTGACCAAATCCAATCCACCACCCCCAAAAGCGAAGCGCCTTTGCAAGCCCCCGAAGAATTCGGTACGCTGATAAGCGACCGCCCCCGACTGGAAGCCCGCGAAGCCGAGTTACGCAAACAAATAGGAAAACTATACGACAAGCGATTCATAACCGGAGCCGGCCCCGACCGCATCCAACTCAACATCGACCTGATGCACCTGCACACCCAACTAAAACAAATAGGCAAACAACTAAACCGCCCCAAAGTCTGGCATTAAAACAAAAGGCACCGGTCGGGTAAAATCTAACAAAGTCAGAAATTACAACACCCCGACCGGTTGCCTTAAAATATTCTTTCATAATAATTAATTTATTTGTTTTTAGGTTATCTATTTCTTTTACCCCCGTCCACTTTTCGCAACGGACGGGGGTTATAAAGAACTCTCAACACCCCCACCGGTTGCCTTAAATTTTCCTGTAATTTATCTTAAACAGAACCTGCTTTATAATATGGAATCAATTCCATTTGCAACGCGATACTTTGCTTCGGTCACCTCCTTATTAGTCATACTTCTTGAAACTTCAATAAAAGCAACTGTAAACAAGTTATTCAACTTATCGAACGCGGCAGGTTTAAGCGTTACACCTTTATTCAACAAATCCATCCACAACATACTCTTGTTTATATAGGTAAGAGGATTCATATAAACAGACAAATCTTCCTGTTCGTTGTAGATCAAACCTTGATTCCTGGACTTTATCTTCATCGCCTCATTACATGCCCCTTTACAGCAATAATACGCTTTTTGGTAAAATTCTTTTAGGTTGTAAGATTTGTGTTTAGTAGTCCAGGTCACAAATATTCCGGATGCCGGATCGGTAAGCAAGTCTTTTCCACAGTGTTCGCATAATAATTCGGTTTTGGAAATAAATTCTTTCACTTTCATGTTGATAATTTATTTGTTAAACTACACAAAGATGGCCCAAATATTCCAATTCCGCAACTAATTACTTATCCATCCCCCAAAATCCTCTATAAATCATTAGTTTATTGATGTCCTCCAGCTCCGATTCTCAGCCATTGACAACTACAGGAGAAGATGGGTAATTGAGTGAAGAAGTTAAACGGATTCTTGGCACTGATTATAAACTAATAAGCAAAATATAAACGAAAGCAACCAGTCGGGCATAAATCAACAATTCTGAAATTGCGATATTTTGAACGTTTGTTTTTATAATAAAAAATATGCTCTGTATTAATAATGGTCATATTTAGAAGTAATAAATCAAATACACTATCTCAAATTCAAAATACATTTCCATTCCCATTCACTATTAATATTTAATTGACAGCTTTACTATAAACTATTAAAATAAGATTTAACAAAATTAATTGTTTGATATTTTTAATTTTCAAATAAACCTTGAAAATAGATTGATTCTCTTTTTTCTGTCACACAAACACATCTTAATCTATGCGATAATACTTGATTTAAAACTCTAAATGAAGGATGGCCAAATTGATTATTTAAACCATATGAAAATACTGCAATTCTCATATTTCTAACTAGAATATCTTCATTGAAGTTTTCAATAGAGCCATGATGTGGTATTTGTAAAGTTCCAATATGTGGCCAAAATAGACTGTAATCAGACTTCAATTCACTTATCAAATCCTTTTTATTAAGACTTATATCTCCTGTATACAAACAACCGCTTTGAATTTCTTTATTAGCTTGGAACATGGAAGAACAAGTAGTTGTGTCTAAAGAACTGTCATAATATGATAGATAATCATCAATCATTCTACCTGAAAATAACAACATTGAAGTATCATTAAGATCTCCACTTATAGCTTTGTATGCCTTAGTAATATTTTTTATATTTCTTATTATATCCTTTATTGAATTAATTGAAGAAACTTCAATTGATAGTTTGTTAAGATTTTGAATAAATCTATCTCTATTTACAGTTATTTTATAATTGTATGGAACAAAAAACCATTTTCTATTCTGCATATTTGAACTACTTTCATATGTAAAATTAGACCCACTTGGGTATGTACTTTGTAATTCATTATCATTATTATTAATCACAATTGGTTCATTATTATAAATACTTTTCATATTTCGTTCTTCAATAGTAATTACTCTGGTTCCTTCCCCAAAGAACAAAGTGGGATTATCAATTAATACAGTATTTTTGTATCCATTTATATAATTGCATATCTTAGCTATATTCTTAGATATATCATCGAAATAAGGGATTACTACTAATTTAATATTACAATGCTCTTTAAGATATTCAATACCACTAATATGATCTGCATGAAAGTGAGATATAAATAATATGTCTATTGCCTCATCTTTTTGAAAACAAGAAATAATAACATTTTTTAATTTTTCATTTTTGAGAGTGAGGGAACCACAATCATAAACAATAGTAAAATTTTCACCATTAAAATTATGCCGTTCTGTATAAAATGCACCTTGCCCAATCGGGTGAAATACTCTGGTTAAATTCATAATAAATATTTAATTTTATTATTAAAATACACATTTATCTTTTTTCTTTATCAAATAATTAAAAAGACAATCAAAACTCATTTAATACTTATTTGACTGACATTAATTAGCTATTCCGAGACATATCACCTATAAATACAGAAGTAAGTATAAAAAAATGTAATTATAGAAGCCTAATTTTATATATTCCGAAAAAAGGAAAACTAACAGTTTTCGGGAAATATAAAAATTCGTTCAACAATTCTTATTCAAGCAATAATAACTTCTCATATAAACTATAATTATTTATATGAGAAGGATATATCATTGACTAACTGGCATATCTACAAGACTATGTCTTTCTGTATAATCAATTAATATTTTAGTTTTTGATACCAATTTAATAGTTTGTTTATCTGATTTATCAAAACCTGATTGTTCAATAATATTAATACATTTCTCAAAAGCTCTCAGAGCACGAGATTCATTGTTTAAAATATTCAATAAGTGTTCACAGTATTTATCCATTTTTTTTGTACTATTTAGAGGTGGAAAAGGCATTTTGCCATTAGTAATCCTAAATAACAACATAATATGGAAGCGAACTTTTTTATACGAGCTATCAATATTCCCTCTTCTAAAAAAGGATTCTAATTTATAATATGTAAATGCACTTGTATAATATGGAGAGAAAGCATGATCATTATTAAAAATCTGCACCCGACCTTCATTTAATTTTTTAACAATAGTCCCATAAAAACTAGTTACATTATGGGGTTCATTTAGGAACATTGCTGCAAAAGATTTAATTTGATGATAATATCACTTCAAATGTGCCACCTATATCACTCACAAATGTGCCAGGTGTATCACTCTTAAATGTGCCACCCGTATCACTCACAAATGTGCCGGAAAAATAACCACACAGCGCTGTAATCATA
>NZ_JBFWMI010000017.1:0-44015 GCF_050251695.1 Macellibacteroides sp. | reverse complement strand
TGGTTGTTTTAGACAATACAACCAGATCTACTCCTTCCACGGCCTGACGTACCTTTTCTACATCTACATAATCGGAAATATTGCCGCCGCAGTGACAAATGTATACTCCTAATTTTTTCTTTTTCATACGTGTTGAATTAAAAAACTGATTGCTTCGGAGGATGCTGCTCCTGCAGATAAGATTGAATCGGGTATATCCATCGGGCCGATTGCCGTACCTGCTACAAATACACCCTCGATATTTGTTTTTGAAGGGCTTCCATAGGGATCTGCCTGCCCAATGAAACTGAACTGATCCAATTGTAATTTTTCAGTCTCAAATAGCTGACTGGCATCTTTGTTGGGTAATACTCCGGTGGACAGGATCACCATGTCGTGTTCGGCCTCCATCACTTTCCCTTCATTGATATCTTCGTATCGAAGAATCAGGTCTCCACCTTCTTTCTCTGTTATCCGTCCAATTTTACCCTTTACAAAATTAACTCCCATACCTTTTGCCTGTTGATAAAATTCTTCGAATCCTTTACCGAAAGAGCGGATGTTGATGTAGTAGATGGTTACATCTGCCATAGGTAAAGCCCCCATGAGCAATTGTGCCTGTTTAATAGAATACATGCAGCATATCTGCGAACAGACCGGATTCCCTACAGAAGCATCTCTTGATCCAACGCATAGAACATAGGCAATCCTATCCGGAACCTTTCCGTCCCCGGGGCGAAGAATTGTGTTATACGGTCGGGTTGGAGCCAGCTCTCTCTCCATTTGTTGAGCTGTAATTACATTTTTGAATTCACCGAAACCGTATCTCGGCATTCTTTTAGGATCAAATAAATTGAATCCAGTTGCAATCACTATTGTTTTGATCTGTAGTTCCATCTCTACGGGCTCCATGGTAAAATCGATACAATGTGTAGGACATGCCCTTTCGCAGGCTCCGCACAGCGTACAGTTCTCTATATCGATTGCCGCAGCCTTTGGATTACAGATGCTAAAAGGAATAAAAGCAGCTTTTCTACCAATAAGTCCGAATTGGAATTGATCTTTGACGCTCACCGGACATGCTTTTTCACATAACTGGCAGGCTGTACAATCTTCAATGTGCACGTAACGAGGCTTTTGGAGCACGTTTACTTTGAAATCATCCTCTTTGGTTTTTTGTATATTACGTACCTCACTTCCGGTTAGCACCTTTATATTTGGATGCCTTGATATCTCCGATACTTTAGGGGTGGTTATGCAGGCGGCACAATCCAACGTGGGGAAAACTTTACTCAGCAAGATCATTTTACCACCCACAGACAACTCCTTTTCAACCAGTAGGACTTTATATCCGGTGTTGGCCAAATTCAATGCTGCCTCGCCTCCGGCAATACCGGCTCCTATAACCAATGCATCGTACTGCTGTTCATTTATATGTTTCATCAGGCAGGTAAGCTTTTTAATAAGTATTCGTTGAAACTTCGGATTTGTTTTACAAAAGATTCACTGCAAACAGAACAAATCGCTGCCATTCTGAGCCGCGCCGGATCAATTGCACGTTCTTTCATTAGCTCGTGTGCTTTGCCAACCAGTTTCCCTGTCTTTTCGGTACAACTTTCGCCATATACACAATCACTACCGTCGGCAGCAATAAATACACCGTCAAATCCTTTCTCGTAGGCATAAAGAATCCACGAGGGTTTTATGCCGCTCGAACAGGGTACGGTAATCGTATATACTGTAGGAGGATAGTGCAATTTCAGTAATCCTGCCATATCAATGGCAGGATCTGAAATCTTATCGGTGGAGAACACCAATATTTTTGCACTCTTTTTGTTTATCTCATTCATAAAGGATAGTTACTTTTTTTTCATATATACTTTGAAGTACCCGTTTTCTTCAACGAACCCGAGATATTCGTGCCCTTGCTTTGTGCACCATTTGGGAATGTCTTGTTTTGTACCTTCATCAGCCGAGAGTATTTCCATTACTTCCCCTGCACTTACTGTTCCAATTGCTTTTTTAGCTTCTAATAGCGGTCCCGGACATGCTGTTCCTCTTGCATCAATTGTTTTAGCTACACTCAGACCTTTTAATTCGTCGTTTGTCATGATAATTTTGTTTATGCTTCCAGCTTTGTTTCTGAAGGCAGATTAATAATTCTATTTTTTGTTTCAACTCACATCAAATGAAAAGTTGCATGCTGCTTTCTCCGGCATCAGTTACAAACGTTGCCGCACCTGCGTATGTTAAATGTGGATAGTCTATAATCTCTTCTTTCTTGAATCCCATCAGATTCATTGACATTTCGCACACTACAATTTCTATTTCCAGATCTGCTGCCTCCTTGAACATCTGTTCGAGAGACATTACGTTTTGTTTTTTCATCAATCCGTGGATCATCATGGGCCCCATTCCCATCATGTTCATACGCGACAGGGCAAGTTTGTTTTTACCATTCGGAAGCATCATCCCGAACATTTTAGACACCACATCTTTTCCCTTGGGATGTTTATTGGGGTCGCGTAAAGCCGACAGTGCCCAGAAAGAAAAGAACAGCTTTACCTTCGTATCCATTGCTGCTGCAGCGATAGATATGATCATTGCCGCCAGAATCTTGTCCAGATCTCCGGAAACAACAGCAATGGATAATTGATCTTTACGCGCGTTTTCAAGTACAGAGATTCTTTTGTTCAAAGTTTCAATCTGTTCTTTAAGGTATTGTACCTCCGAATTTTTAATGTCTTCCATATTGAATAGTTTTTAGTAGAATATATTTCTTGATTGCAAATATATACGTTCTAATTGTGTGTAAATGAAAATATTGTGTGAATGAGTGCATATTATTTTGTGATATGAATCACATAAATTATCTTTGTAATATGAAAACAGAATGTGTTAATTGTCCGTTTAATGTTCAGGCTACAGGAGTACTTCAGAAAGGTAGCTTCGACAAATTGAATGCAAATCATGCAACCGTTCAATTTGCAAGAGGTGATGCTATTATAAAACAGGGTACTTATTCTACCAATGTGGCATTTCTTCGCTCGGGGATGGTAAAACTTCACCTAACGGGCCCAACTCACGAACAAATTGTTTGTTTGGTAAAAGCACCTTCGTATCTGGGACTGCCTACAACTTTTGGTAATAAAATAAATCAGTACTCCATTACGGCAATCACAAAGGCGGAAGTCTGTTTTATTGATATGGAAGTATTTCGTTACCTGCTTAAAGAAAATGATTCTTTTGCCTACGACATCATTTTAGATTTATGCCAGCAGCAGCTGGAGTCTTATCGTCGTTGTGCAAACCGAACTCAAAAGCAGACCAGAGGAAATGTAGCCGATGTTCTGATTGAAATGGCCGATCAGCTTTTTGAATCGGATACGTTTACACTCCCTATAACTCAATCAGAAATGGGTAATCTGGTTGATACAAGCCGGGAAACCATAAGTCGAATTTTATCCGAGTTTGATAAGGACGGTATTATACATGTGGTAGGTAAGCGTATTGAAATCTTAAATAAGAATTCTCTGAAATTAATTAGTCAGAATGGTTAATTGATTGTTGATTAATCCGTTTTGTTGTTGATCAAAAAAATATAGCAATGGATGTAATTCAGAATATAGACGACTACCTGAGTCGGTTTCCGGAGGAAGCCCGGGTAAGCATGCAGATGATGCGGACAGAAATAAAACGGATTGTGCCGGATGTGGAAGAAACAATCAGTTGGGGGATGCCTTCTTTCCGTAAAAATGGAATATTGGTGCAGTTTGCCTGTCATAAGAAACACATCGGGTTTTATCCCGGACCATCCGCAATTGAAGCATTTAAAGAGGACTTGTCAGCATTCAATATCTCGAAAGGAACGATTCAATTTCCTTTTGATAAAGCTATTCCATTGGATCTGATTACTCGGATTGTTTTGTTTCGTGTAGCAGAAAACAATGATAAAATACTAAAGAAGAAAAAAGACAAGAGATGAAGCCAACGGTCTATGTTTTGCTTTTAAGAGGAATTAATGTGGGCGGTAATCAGATTATCCGGATGGCTGACTTAAAAGAGGTTTTATCCCGCACCGGATTGATGGAGGATGTTGAGACGTATATTCAAAGTGGTAACGTATTGTTTACAACGACTCAAACAGACCGCAAGCTTCTGTCCGATGGAATAGCTCAGGCTTTAAAAGAGAATTTTGGATATCAATCGGGTGTTTTCTTATTTACATCCCAAGAGGTTGACTCAATTATTTCTTCTGCTCCCCAAGGTTTTGGATCTTCTCCCGATCTATACCGATATGATGTGATTTATTTAGATGGATTACTTGATGCGGATGACATTGAAAAGCTTATTCCAATAAGACAAGGAGTGGACCAATTAAATTCCGGAAATAAAGCAATCTATTTTTCCCGCCTAATAAGCGAAGCCGGTAAAAGTTACCTGAGTAAGATTGTTTCTTTACCTTTTTATAAGTCGGTTACAGTACGAAATTGGAATACAACGGTAAAATTGCAGGTTTTGGCAAAAGGAAAAATTGCGCATGATTAAACAGATTGGAAGTGACTATTGAGTCTGTTTTAGTGAACAAGCGTTAATTGTAATGCTTTAAAGTGGCTGATTTTCAATAAAATCTTATTTATTTGAAAATAAACAGGAAAGTATAGTTGGATATCGGAATTATATGTCGTTCTTTGTGCAAGACAAACAAAAGAAGGTTTATATTGCTCTCTCTCTCCGATTTATCTTTCTCATCCCGAGAAAATTATTGCAGAAATTGATCTTTCCCCAAACTTAATTGTTTATTTTATTAATTATTTATTTTATATCGTTTTTTTATGAACATTTACATTGGCAATCTTAGCTACACAGTTAAGGAATCGGATTTAAGACAAGTTATGGAAGACTATGGTACAGTTGATTCAGCAAAATTAATTATTGACCGCGATACTAACAGATCTAAAGGATTTGCATTTGTAGAAATGCCAATCGAGGCTGAAGCTATCAATGCAATCAAAGAATTGGATGGTGCAGAATATCAAGGCCGTCAGATGGTATTGAAGGAAGCTACACCTAAGCGGTCTTATTAATATAAAGCTGAAACAAATTCTCTGTTAGCAGAGAGTTGTTACTACAGTTTTTATAAATAATACACACAAAGAGGGTAAACAGGCAAATGTCTTGTTTATCCTCTTTTTTTATTATTAACGTAATACGAATAGGTGGAAAATGTTTTATGTTTGTATATTATGAGTGAATTGCCGGTAAAGCAACTCTTTTCTGGCGGTATTCACAATAACTCTAATATATAGTATCATGAATAACTTTTCAAGAAAAACCGGTTTATTTTGTGTGGCTATCCTGTCCTTGTTTGCTGTGTCCGGACTACAGGCGCAACAATTGTCCTTTCGTAAGGATGGAAGTTTTAAGATCGTTCAGTTTACAGATGTGCATTATTGCGTTTCAAAACCTGAGTCTAAAGAGGCTCTGGTAGTTATAAACGAAACCCTGGATGCCGAGAAACCGGATCTGGTAATATTTACAGGTGATATAGTTACAGAGGCTCCTGCCAAAAATGGCTGGGATGTGGTTACAGAGGCTGTTAGTAAAAGAGGCATTCCTTTTGCTGTAACATTGGGTAATCACGACGACGAGCAGGATCTTTCGCGTGCTCAGGTTGCCCGCTTGGTAGCTTCGTACCCTAAGAGCTTGTTTAAGGATACAACGGATAATGTATCCGGATACGGAAATTATACGTTACCCATCAAGAGTGCTGCCGGAAATAAAACAGCGGCTGTGTTGTATTGCATGGACTCGCGTTCGTACAGTAAAATAAAAGCTGTGGAAGGATATGGCTGGTTCTCGCAAGACCAGGTTAATTGGTACAGAAACCAAAG
This sequence comes from Macellibacteroides sp., assembly GCF_050251695.1. Classification (NCBI taxonomy): domain Bacteria; kingdom Pseudomonadati; phylum Bacteroidota; class Bacteroidia; order Bacteroidales; family Porphyromonadaceae; genus Macellibacteroides; species Macellibacteroides sp. The sequence goes on along the minus strand of NZ_JBFWMI010000017.1, from coordinate 38,142 downwards.
TGCAGACTTTACCAAACAAAATGGAGGCAAACCGTTGCCAGCCCTGGCCTTTTTCCATATTGCCCTGCCCGAATATAACAAAGCTTATAATACCCGCGCCATTGGTTTACGTTTTGAAGACGAATGCAATCCGAAAGTGAATTCGGGAATGTTCACCGCCATGCTGGAGTCGGGCGATGTAATGGGTACATTTGTTGGTCACGACCATGATAACGACTACATTGCCTGGTTGGATGGTATTGCTTTGGTGTACGGACGCTTTACCGGTGGTAAAACTACCTACATCAACATTGAAAACGGCGCACGCGTCATTACCCTGCAAGAAGGTGAAGCTGCATTTAAAAGCTGGATCCGTCTAAGAGGGAATCGTATCATTCAGCAAACAGAATTCCCCAAAACTTTCATTAAGAAGTAACTTTTAGCTTGAATATTGTGCATCTAGGCACTTTCGTGCGGATGACAGATGATAGTTGATGACAGATCAATTTTTTGATCTGTCATTTTATATCTCTTTGTAAATTAAAAGGATAGAGCCGAATAATGATAGATAACAGATTGTTTTGCAATAAATCGGTTTTATTTGGAAGATGAACCGTCTATAAACAATTAAAGGATGTCATCCCGACATCCCCTAACCAAACTTTGTTAACCTTAAATCTAATACTATTATGAAAAAACCACGTTGCAAAGATACGGGAATGCATTTATTTGTCAAGAGTTTTAGCTATAAAACATGTTAAACAATTTATAATAAATCTGAATAAGCAGGTATTAGGACCAAAAAAAGACCTCCGTTTAAAACAGAGGTCTTCAATATACATATCCGGATGAATTTATCAGCGGGCAGCAAAGAAATTGTAGTTGTCTGCAATCTGTCTGAAAGCAAGTACACCTGCCTGATTTAATTCAACATTCATCTCTTTTCCGTCGGGAAGATACATTACCACTTTGTCGTCTTCCGTAAATTTAAGAAGCTTGGCAGTTTCGCCATCACTTTCTACACTCCAGGTTTTGTCGGCTTTGTCAAAAATAAGATCTACGGTCTTATCGTCGCCTTCCTTTTTAATCTGGTAACCATCCGCTTTTGTCTCAACTGTGTAAATACCGTCTTTACCTTCAATGGTTTTAACCTTGCCGGTGTCGGCCACAGGATTTTCGCCCGACCAGAACTCAATTGAATTGATTACGATCAGATCCGCCATAGCAGATATAGGATATACGGGTACAATGCAAAACGCAATAAAAACCAATTCGTTTACGAATTTACTGTCGATTGTCTGGTTCCATGCCAACAACTTGTTAGTAAGGCCAAATGAACCAATACAAGACGAAAACATAACGCTGCCACCTAGCACGGTAGCAAGCAATAGAGTTGAACTTTTCCTTTTCATGACTAATAGATGTTAGTATATATGTGGCGAAGTTAAAAACATTTTGTTTGTAAAAGCTATAATGCTCAATAAAAATGATAAATTTACATCGATGTAAATCTATTTAAAACAAAAAGAATGAGAAATGTCCGTTTTGTCATAACACTTTGTCTTTTTATTCTGCTTGGTTCTCATTTTGTGAAGGCACAGACTGTTACAAATCCAAACGACAGAGAGTATAGTTTGCAAACACCCCAGGGAATTATCCGGGGCATGATGATGAGTCCAGGAATAGGAGAGGGGTATCCCGTTGTGTTGCTGATTGCCGGATCCGGACCAACGGATATGAATGGAAACAGTATGCAGTTGGGTATACAGCCCAATACCCTGAAGCTGATAGCTGAAGGTTTGGCCCAAAAAGGGATTGCCACCGTACGTTTTGATAAAAGGGGGATTGCATCCAGTGCCGCTGCTGCCAAAGATGAGTTTTCGTTACGTTTCGACGATTACGTAAACGATGTACGTCTGTGGATAGATAAACTGGCGGGCGACCGGCGTTTTAAGGATACATATGTGCTTGGTCATAGCGAAGGGGCACTTATTGGGATGGTGGCATGCCGTACCAATGCAAAAGTAAAAGGGTTTGTTTCGGTAGCCGGACCCGGTAAACCGATGGACAAGCTGATCGAATCGCAGCTGTCGGCTTTGCCTCAGGAGTTGAAAGACCGGGTGGTAGCTATAAACGACTCACTTCGGAACGGGAAATTTTACCCCCAGGTTCCGTTGGGTCTGCAGGCTCTGTTCAGAACATCGGTTCAGCCGTATCTTATTTCGTGTTACAAGTACAATCCTCTCGAAATAATAGGTACACTGGAGATGCCGGTGATGATTGTTCAGGGGAAGACCGACATACAAGTTCCCTGGGCTGATGCCGAACTTTTAAAGCAGGCTGCACCCAAAGCCGGATTATTTCTGATAGCTGATATGAATCATGTTCTTAAAGATTGTAGCGTTATGGAACAGCAGGCTCAGCTTGCTACCTATTCGGATCCTTCCCTTCCGTTAAACAGCGAACTGCTGTTATTGCTCGAAAAGTTTGTAAAGAACCCCTAATCTGTTGTATCTTTGCTGTCATAAATAATGAATTATGATATCGGTTGAAGGACTTACAGTAGAGTTTGGTGGTTTTACACTTTTTGATGATGTTTCGTTTGTTGTTAACAAGAAAGACAGGATTGCCTTGGTTGGTAAAAACGGAGCCGGTAAATCCACCATGCTTAAAATCTTTGCGGGATTGCAATCGCCTACTGCAGGAAACATTAGCGTTCCCAAAGAACTTACCATCGGGTATCTTCCTCAGCAAATGCAGCTTACGGATACACGTACGGTACGCGAAGAGGCAGAACAGGCCTTCGACCAGATACATCAACTTGAAAAACAACTGGAGCGGCTTACTTTAGAGTTGGCCGAACGTACCGACTATGAATCGGAGTCGTATCACGACCTGATAGACAAGGTGACGCACCTTACCGAACATTTCCAGATGATGGGGGGAAACTCTTATCAGGCCGAACTGGAACGCACCCTGATGGGACTCGGTTTTGTGCGCGACGATTTCGAACGGCTTACCTCCGAATTCAGCGGTGGATGGCGTATGCGTATCGAGCTGGCTAAATTGTTGCTTCGTCAGCCCGACGTATTATTACTGGATGAGCCTACCAATCACCTTGATATTGAATCCATTCAGTGGCTTGAGAACTTTCTGGCTACCCGTGCCAATGCGGTTATACTGGTTTCGCACGACCGGGCCTTTATTGATGCCACTACTTTCCGTACAATCGAGATCTCGCTTGGTAAGATATACGACTATAAGGTAAATTACTCTCATTATGTAGTGCTGCGCGAAGAGCGGAGGGAGCAACAGATGCGGGCATTTGAGAATCAACAGAAAAAGCTTCAGGATACGGAAGCCTTTATTGAGCGGTTCCGTTACAAGGCAACCAAATCGGTTCAGGTACAATCGCGTATCAAACAGCTCGAAAAAATTGACCGGATTGAGGTGGATGAAGTGGATACAGCTATGCTGAACCTTAAGTTTCCACCGGCACCCCGATCGGGTTCGTATCCGGTTATTATGGAAGACGTTGCCAAACGATATGGCGATCACCTTATCTTCGAACATGCAACATTAACTATCAACCGGGGCGATAAAGTGGCCTTTGTAGGTAAAAACGGTGAGGGTAAGTCTACATTGGTAAAATGCATCATGGGTGAGATTGATTTTGAAGGCAAGCTGCAGCTCGGTCACAATGTGAAGATCGGTTACTTTGCCCAGAATCAGGCTCAGTTGCTGGACGATAAACTTACGGTATTCGACACCATCGATTATGTGGCCCAGGGAGATATACGTACCAAAATAAGGGATATCTTAGGTGCTTTTATGTTTGGAGGCGAAGCGTCGGACAAGAAAGTGGAGGTATTGTCGGGGGGTGAGCGAAGCCGCCTGGCCATGATACGCCTGTTGCTGGAACCGGTTAATTTGCTGATACTCGATGAGCCCACGAACCATTTGGACATGCGATCGAAAGATGTGCTGAAAGATGCCTTGCGCGAATTTGATGGAACGGTGATTCTGGTGTCGCACGACCGCGAATTCCTTGACGGACTGGTGGATAAGGTGTATGAGTTTGGCAACCAGCGGGTGACAGAGCATCTGGGTGGTATTTATGAATTCCTGAACCGGAAGAAGATGGATAACCTGCAGGAGCTTGAAAAAGCAACATCCGCAGTACAAAAAAACATGGAAACAGACGACCAGCCCTCGCAGAGTAAAATGTCGTACGAATCACGTAAGGAACAAAACAGGGCATTGAAAAAAGCTGAAAAGTCGGTTGCCGAAGCGGAAGCAAAAATAGAACGGCTGGAAGCCGAACAGGCCCAACTGGAATCCATGCTTGCAACGCCCGAAGGCTCTGCAGATACAGCCTTATATGCAAAATATGGTGCCATAAAAAAGGAGTTGTCCGAAACAATGGACCTTTGGAGTTGTTGTATACAAGAGCTGGAAGACCTGAAATCGTGAAAAAGATTTTAAAATAAATAAAGAATACCTTGATGTTTCATCTTTTTATTAAAAAAGTTATTTGAGGTACGTTCAGAAAAGGTTATATTTGCAGCTTAAACGTTTATGATATATATGTTGTACTAAATCAGAATAATAATGAAAACAAACCTTAGTTCTCAAATTACGTTGACCCGCATCCCTGAGCGGTTCTATCGTCCTGATAACGCCTATGAGCATTCTGTCTTGACCCGTTTCGAGAAAATTTCGACGAATATTTACGAATCGGCCGACAAAGGTGCATTAGCCATTGCTACAGAGATTGCAACGGAGATCCGTAAGAAACAAGCTGCCGGCGAAAAGCTGGTGTTGGGACTTTCAGGCGGACGCTCTCCGATCAGTGTTTATCGTAATTTGGTTCGGATGCATAAGGAAGAAGGATTGAGCTTCCGGAATGTTAAAGTGTTCAACGTGTACGAATTTTATCCGTTGACATCTGCCGCATTCAGCAATCTTTCTCAATTAAAAGAGGCTCTTCTCGACCATGTAGATATCGATCCGGCCAATATCTTTTCGCCAGACGGTTTCATGGAAAAGGATAATATCTACGAATTCTGCCGTAACTATGAACGTCAGATTCAACAGGTAGGGGGAATAGACTATATGTTGTTGGGTGTAGGATATGCTTGCAATATCGGCTTTAACGGTCCGGGTTCGAGTGCCAATACCACAACTCGTCTGGTTTTTATGGACAACAATTCCCGGAAGGAGGCTTCCCGTATGTTCAACTCTATCGACAATGTGCCCACCAGCGTTATCACAATGGGTATTTCTACCATACTGAAGTCGAAGCACATTATCTTAATGGCATGGGGTGAAGATAAAGCTGCAAACATTTTCAATACGGTTGAAGGTAAATTAAGCGATACGATTCCGGCTACTTTCTTGCAGAATCACGATAATGCGAAGGTGGTGATCGACCTGTCTGCTGCCTACAACCTTACCCGTATCAGCCATCCCTGGTTGGTTACAAATTGCGATTGGGACAATAAGCTGATAAGACGTGCCATTGTATGGTTGTGCCAGCTTACCAAAAAACCGATCCTGAAACTTACAAATAAAGATTACAGCGAACACGGCTTGGGCGAACTGCTTGGTATTTACGGTTCTGCTTACAATGTAAACATAAAGATCTTCAATGATCTGCAGCATACTATCACCGGATGGCCGGGTGGTAAACCCAATGCAGACGACAGCAACCGTCCTGAAAGAGCGAATCCGTATCCTAAGAAGGTGATTGTGTTTAGTCCGCATCCCGATGATGATGTAATTTCCATGGGTGGAACTTTACGCCGTCTTTGTGTTCAGAATCATGATGTACATGTGGCATACCAGACTTCGGGTAATATTGCCGTTGGCGACGAAGAGGTAATCCGTTACGTTTCTTACCTGCACAATGTTTGCGAGAAGTATGCTTCGAAAGATGATCCTGTTCTGAAGAAAGCCGACGAGATAAAGCATTACCTGCTTCACGAGAAGGTGGAAGGCGAAAAAGAAAAACCGGATGTACTTTTCATGAAGGGTACTATTCGTCGCGAAGAGGCACGTACAGCTTGTCGTTATACAGGTGTTAAGGATGAGAATGTGCATTTCCTTGACTTACCTTTCTACGAAACCGGTCTGGTAAAGAAGAACGACCTGGGTGAAGCCGATAAGGACATTGTAAAGGCGCTTATCGAAAAGATTCAGCCCGATCAGATGTTCGTGGCAGGCGACTTAGCCGATCCTCACGGAACACACAAGGTATGTCTGGATGCTATCCTGGCTGCCATCGATGATGTGAAAGATGAAGAATGGATGAAGAATTGCCGTGTATGGATGTACCGCGGTGCCTGGGCAGAATGGGAAATGGACCACGTTGAAATGGCCGTTCCAATCAGTCCGGAAGAATTACGCTTTAAACGTAACTCGATCCTGAAACATCAGTCGCAGATGGAAAGTGCTCCGTTCCTTGGTGACGACGAGCGTTTGTTCTGGCAACGTGCCGAAGATCGTAACCGTGCAACTGCCGAACTTTACAACGACCTCGGACTTGCATCTTACGAAGCTATCGAGGCCTTTGTTCAGTATATTCCTTTACGCTGATCCGGCAGCCTTTTAGGCTGTTGGTATAGATACTTAAAACACCGCACTGTTGTATAAAGTGCGGTGTTTTTTTATTTTATGTTTGCTTATCTGGGTAATTCATTTATCTTTGTTGCCATCTCAGTTATCCTTAAATATACGATCTGTTTATGAATAATATAAAGATGCTGCGCGTGGAGGCGTTAGACATATTCCGTGCACTTACCATGTTCCTGATGCTTTTTGTAAATGATATTCCCGGGTTGAGGGATATCCCGCATTGGTTATTGCATGCTACGGAACATGAAGATATGCTGGGTTTTTCCGATACAATATTTCCGGGGTTTTTATTTGCTATGGGAATGGCTGTTCCGTTTGCCATTGAAAACCGCTTCAAGAAGGGTAATACTACGGGGCAGGTGGCTGTCCATATTTTCTGGCGTACGGTTGCATTGTTGGTGATGGGGCTTTTTACCGTTAACCGGGATACCATTGATGCCACGGCAACCGGTATATCAAAGCCCTGGTTTTCTATCCTTATGGTATTGGCGTTTTTCCTTGTCTGGAGTGTTTATCCCAAGGTTTCCGGTTTAAGAAAATGGTTGTTTGCGGCAATGAAGCTGTTAGGTGTTGCCATATTAGTATACCTGTTTTATCGCTACCGCGGCGTGAATGGGTCCTCTTTTTCGCCACAGTGGTGGGGTATATTGGGGCTTATCGGGTGGACTTACCTGGTGTGTGCCTCCATATATCTTTTAATAAGGTCCGATCTGACGTTGAATCTGATAGCTTTAGGGCTGATGTTGGGTTGCTCGGTATGTTCGGAAGCAGGTCTGTTCAGTACGATTGGTTTTATTCAGTATCTGCCCAGTGAAGCTACCCTGCATGCCTTTGGTCTTACTGGCGTTGTTGCATCCATCCTGATGCAGCGATTTGCAAATCCTGAACGGCCCAATTGCTTTTTACTGCTCTTCCTGCAGATTGGAATCGGGATGCTGATTGCGGGAGTGGTATCGCACAACTTCTGGATAATATCAAAATTACAGGCAACTCCCACCTGGTTTTTTTATTGCTGCTCAATCTTCTTCCCTTTATTCGCATTTATATATCTGCTAACGGACGTATTGGGTAAAAGCGGTTGGTTTAAGCTGCTCGCTCCGGCAGGCAAGGTTACGCTAACCTGTTATATTATACCCTATGTATGGTATAGTTTGCAGTCGCTGCTGCAGGTTTCGTATCCGGAGGTGCTTACCTCAGGTTTGCCGGGATTGCTTAGATCGGTTGTCTACTCTTTCCTTATTCTGGCAATTGCCTGGGGATTAATGAAGATTAATATAAAGCTTAAGGTTTAGAAAAGATAAAAATACTATATTTGATTTTTAATCATATTTACAATCTATATGAAGAACATAAACAGGCGTACAGCCATTAAAACGGTATTGGCAGGTGGTGCGGCTTTGGCAGTATCGGGTGTTTCAGCACAGTCAAAACAATCAAAAAAGAATGTCCCTGCTCCCCTGAAAGGCAATATCCGTCACTCTGTGAGCAAATGGTGTTTCGGGAATTATGATCTGGATGAATTCTGTAAAATCTGTAAACGCATAGGAATTGAATCTGTAGAGCTGCTGGATCCGAAAGATTGGCCCATCGTGCAGCAAAACGGACTCACGGTGGCTATGGCGCAGGGAGCCGGTTTAGGAATTGACCGGGCATTTAACGATCCTTCATTGCACGATGAACTGGTTAAAAGCTACGAAGAGGTTATACCGCAGGTAGCAGCAGCCGGACTAACCAACCTGATTTGTTTTGCAGGTAAACGGAACGGGGTTACCGATCTTCAGGGGTGGGAGAATTGCGAGAAAGGATTGAAACGCATACTCCCTATAGCCGAGAAACACAATGTGGTACTTACTATGGAGCTGCTTAACAGTGTAGGGCATAAGGATTATTTGTGCGATCATACAGTATGGGGTGTTGAATTATGCCGTCGCTTGGGTTCTCCCAATTTTAAACTGTTGTATGATATTTATCATATGCAGATTATGGAGGGTAATATCATTGAGAACATAAACCGTTATCATTCTTTCTTTTCACATATACATACCGGAGGAAATCCTGGTAGAAATGAGATTGATGAAACTCAGGAGCTTTATTATCCGGCTATCATGCAGGCGATTGTGAAGACCGGTTATAAAGGTTTTGTAGGACAGGAGTTTGTCCCCAAACAGGCCGATCCTATTGCTTCCCTTGAAAAATGTATCCGCATTTGCGATGTATGATTAGAATCTGCATATTAATGGGTATCTGTATTGATTTTTTATAGACACTTGATAATTCGTTGTTAACATCTTCCGGCAAAGCCGGAAGATGTTATTTTGTGGAATTTCGTTTGTTACTTTACTATATAAACCGTTCCTTTGTACTGGTTTTTAATATATAGGTATCGTGCTTAAATTTATAAAGGACTGGATGCTTCCACTTGCCATGCTTACGGGAGCTCTTTCTTACCGGTTGGTCGGTTATATTTCTTTCCTTACACCGTATCTTATTTTTACGATGCTATTGCTTACGTTTTGTAAGTTGTCGCCCCGTGAGATGCGATTACATCCGCTTCATAAATGGCTATTGCTTATTCAGTTGGTTGGTTGTGTCGTTGTGTATGGGTTGGTATACCTGTATGATCCGGTGGTGGCCCAGGGCGCGCTTATCTGTGTGCTGGCTCCAACCGCCACATCGGCGGCTGTTATTACAGGTATGTTAGGGGGGAGTGTGGCATTTCTGACTAACTATGTGTTGTTATGCAACATTGGAGTGGCGATAATGGCTCCCGTTTTGTTTTCTTTTATGGGGAGCCAGAGTGAGATGCCATTCTTCGAATCTTTTCTTTTTATCTGCCGCCAGGTTGGTCCGCTGCTTATTCTTCCTTTAGTATTCGCCTGGTCTTTACGAGCATTTCTGCCTAAGCTGCATGCCAGGATACTTAGCGTTCATAAATTGTCTTTTTATTTGTGGGCTGTGGCGCTTACTATCGTTACGGGTAGTACTGTAAGGTTTCTGGTAGAGCAGCAAGATCCCGATTATACCGTTGAGATTGGATTGGCTGTGGTTTCGCTTGTAATCTGTGTAGGTCAATTTCTATTGGGCAGGCGTTTGGGTAAAACGTATGGAGATCCGGTGTCGTCAGGACAAGGTCTGGGACAGAAGAATACAATCCTTGCCATCTGGATGGCTCAGGTGTATTTAAATCCGATTGCGTCCATAGCTCCAGCAGCTTATGTGTTGTGGCAGAATTCCATAAATTCGTATCAGCTCTGGTTGAAGGGACGAAAAAATGAATAAGCTGTATAACACACTCTTTTTTTATGTGATAAGTACGGATAGTTCGTGTTGTAAACTATCTTTGAAGAAAAATACGAAAATTAATACATTAAGGATATGAGACTAAGTAAGGAATGGTTTACTGCACTTTCGGAAGACGAAAAAGGGCAGCTTGTCACGGTTTGTGGTAGAGAAGAGCTGACCGAATTTGTAAAGTCGGGTAAGTTTAAGGAGAGAGTGGAAATTTCGTGGAAGTTTGAAGGCGACGAGAAAGGGATGCCTTCGGACGAATTAGCCGAGAAAATGGAAAGTGTACAAGAGGCTATGGCGAAAGCGATGGAAAAGGATAAGCTGGCAATTCTTACGGGTGTATATACCGGTGGTGGAGAGAAGACCTGGATATTCTATACCCGTACGGTGCGTGTATTTGGTGAACGTCTCAATGAAGCATTGGAATCTTTTGAATTATTACCAATCGAAATATATACGGAAGTGGATCCGGAATGGGATGAGTATCTTGATATGTATGAAATGAAACAGTGGGCGGTAGACTAAGTATTATCTGCCTTTTATTATTTATCCCGGAAAATTCGACCCGAATTTCTCCGGGATTGTTTATTTTTGTTCTTTTAGTATCCATATTATATTTTTAATCATGAAGAAAATTATTGTGACTAGCTTGACGCTTTTGGCATTGAGTGCCTCTCTATTTGCGCAGTCGCCCGTTGTCCCTCAACCTCCGGTTCAACCCTATACACCATCCGATGCGAATATGCAATCCCGCGAATGGTTCAAAAATGCTAAATTCGGTATGTTTGTTCACTGGGGACTTTTCAGTCTGCTGGGGGATGGCGAATGGGTGATGAATAATAAAAACATAAAGATCAAGGATTATTCGTTGCTTACCAAAAGTTTTAATCCGGTAGATTTTGATGCGGCCAGGTGGGTGGCGGATGCCAAACGGGCCGGGATGAAGTATATTACGTTTGTTACCCGTCATCACGATGGTTTCAGCCTTTGGAATACCCGGTATTCCGATTTTAATATAATGAATACCCATTTTAAAAGGGATGTTCTGAAAGAGTTGGCCGAGGAGTGCCGTAAACAGGATATGAAACTTTTCCTCTATTATTCTATTCTGGATTGGCGCCGCGACGATTATTCGTGGTGGACAGGCCGGACAGGTCAGGGTACGGGGCGTACAGTGAAAGGTAATTGGGAAGATTACATCCAGTTTATGAAAAACCAGCTGAGCGAGCTGCTTACCAATTATGGTCCGATTGGAGGAATATGGTTTGATGGTTATTGGGATCAGATGCCGGTAGAAAGTGAGACTCGTAAGGATTCGGATGTCTTTGTAAATTGGCACATGCGTGAAATTTATGATCACATTCATGCTTTGCAGCCGGGTTGTCTGATTGGGAACAACCATCATATGTCACCTCTTGCCGGCGAGGATTTCCAAATGTTCGAGCAAGATGTGCCGGGCGAAAATACGAAGGGATTGAGTTTCCAGACCATTTCTCATTTGCCACTTGAAACTTGTGCTACCATAAACAATACCTGGGGGTATTCTATAACCGACAGCTCTTTTAAATCGAAGGCAGAAGTGGTTGGTTTGCTTGTAAAATCGGCCGGAAACGGGGGTAATCTGCTCCTGAATATAGGTCCGTTGCCTAACGGCGAAATGCAGCCCGAATTTGTCCATGTTTTCAATGAAATAGGTGACTGGATTAAAATATACGGAGAAAGTATTTACAATACCGAAGGCGGATATATTCGTCCACAGCCTTGGGGATGCCTCACCACAAAACCTGGTAAGGTATATGTGCATATATTGCAAGGTACACAACCCGAAATTGTGCTTACCGATTTTCCTTACAAGAAAATAACAAAGGTAACTTTATTAAAGGATGGTTCGCCCGTGAAGTTTAGCTTCAAAAAGAAGGTGCTTACTTTGCCGACAATTGCTCCCACAGCAGAAGATCCTGACCAGGTGATTGTGCTGGAAGTAAAATAAGAAGGCGTAATCTCTCAAGAAAAGAGAGCTTTATGGAAAATGGCTTCCTAAATCAGATTGATACTAAGTACGTAATAAAAAAGGAGTTCGGTGCAAATACCGGACTCCTTTTCCTATTTTCGATATATTCTTTATACTGTAATTTACAGATCTCTCTACTGCACGTTCCACAAACTGCTACGTTCTACAAACTGCTGCATGTTGTGCAATCTACTCGTTTACAAACTGCTGCATACTTTTGAAACTACTTTATGCTTTAGAAGTTACGGTATATTCTACAAAAATCTGTATTCTCTGGAAGCTACAGTATGTTCCACAAACTGCTGCATGTTGTGCAATCTACTCGTTTACAAACTGCTGCATACTTTTGAAACTACTTTATGCTTTAGAAGTTACGGTATGTTCTACAAAATCCTGTATTCTCTGGAAGCTACAGTATGTTCTATAAACTACAGCAGCTTCTACAAGCTGCAAGCTCTACATACAAACTGTTGCTGGTTCTAGAAACAACTTTATGTTCTACTAAACGAATACTCATAAATCCATCGTTATATTACGTTTAGGAACCCCAGCGAGGCGGTTCAGCAATTCATCAAAAAGCTTTTGAATCCTTCAAAATCCTTCTGCAATCCGATGCTTTGTTTGGTTCCCTTCATAAACTCCTGCAATTTGACAGGAATGTCGATCGATGTTCCAATGATAGCCTCTACAGTATCTTTGAATTTGGCCGGATGTGCTGTTTCCAGGAAAACACCGGTTTCCCCCTCTTTTAGTTGCTCCTTCAGGGCGCGGTATCCACAAGCTCCGTGAGGATCCAGCAAATAACCGGTTTCTGTAAAGGTTGACTTTACTGTCTCGGCTATTTCTTCATCTGTATACATGCATCCGCTGATTTTTTCACAGACGGCTTCGTGTGAATTTCCGTACAGATCCAGTATACGGGCAAAATTACTGGGGTCGCCTACATCCATGGCATTGGCTATGGTAGTCACCGAGGGACGAGGGGTATAGATACCTGTTTGCAGATACTGCAGAAATACATCGTTCCGATTGTTGGCTGCAATAAAACGTTTAACAGGTAATCCCATCCGCATTCCAAATAGTCCGGCTGTTATATTTCCAAAGTTACCACTCGGAACACAGAATACAAGGTTATCTGCCTTACCCATCTTAGCCAGTTGTGCATAGGCATAAAAGTAGTAGAATGCCTGTGGCAGGAAACGTGCCACATTAATGGAGTTAGCCGATGTCAGTTGCATGTGGGCATTCAGCTCCTTGTCCATGAAAGCCGATTTTACGAGTGCCTGGCAGTCGTCGAATGTTCCTTCAATTTCCAGGGCTGTAATATTCTGACCCAAAGTGGTGAACTGGCATTCCTGAATGGGGCTGACTTTCCCTTTGGGGTATAATACATACACATGGATACCCGGTACACCTAAAAAGCCATTGGCAACGGCACTTCCGGTATCTCCCGAGGTGGCAACCAATACGTTGACCTCTTTCTTACCTTGTTTACGTATAAAATGACCTAACAGACGGGCCATAAATCTGCCACCTACGTCTTTAAATGCAAGCGTGGGGCCGTGATATAACTCCAGACTATAAATAGAATTGTTTACATGCACCACCGGAGCATCAAAGGGTAGGGTGTCGTATACAATTTGTTTCAAGGTATCGGCATCTACATCTTCGCCAAAAAAGGCATCGGCAACTACGTATGAAATTTCCTGAAAAGACATATCCTTCATTTTTTCGAAGAAAGATGATGGTAATGCCTTTATCTTTTCTGGCATATACAGACCCTTGTCGCCTGCCAGTCCTTTAACTACCGCCTCTTCTAAGGTGGCAAGAGGAGCCAGTCTGTTTGTACTATAATATTTCATCTTTTTAGTCTTTAAGAAATTCACGCATAAACTCATCCTCTTTCAACTCTCCGTAATATCCTTCTTTAGCCGCATATTCATCGTAGCGTTGTACTGCATCGGGTGTTTGTCCGGGCTTGTAGATTATAAATGGGATAGGCTCGTTAGTATGCGTCCGAATTGAACATGGAGTGGGGTGATCGGGTAAAACAGCTATTGCCACCGGTTCATCCCATGTCTGCAGTGTTTCAAAGATGGGTTTGATAGCCCGCTTGTCAAGATACTCGATAGTCTTTATTTTTAGATCTACATCCCCTTCGTGACCAGCTTCGTCGCTTGCCTCCACATGCAGGTAGACAAAGTCGTTTGTCTTCAGCGCCTGCAAGGCAGCTTCTGCTTTTCCCTCGTAGTTGGTGTCGTATAATCCTGTGGCTCCCTCGACAGTTAGAACCTCCAATCCGGCATATACGCCGATACCTCTGATGAGGTCGACTGCCGATATAACAGCCCCTTTTTCAAAACCATACATCTGCTGCATGGTTTCCATGGCGGGACGGTAACCCGGAGACCAGGGCCAGATACTGTTGGCGGGATCTTTACCCAGAGCAATTCGTCGTTGGTTTACCGGATGATCTTTGAGTATTTCCTGAGATTTAAGTATCAGGTTGTTTAATAATTCGGCTGTATCATTTGCTTCGGGAGCTTCCGGTTTAATAAGCAATGGACGAAACGGACGTAAAGGGACATCGTGGGGGGGAGTACAATCCAAACGTTTGTCACCACCCTTAATCACCAATAGATTGCGGTAGGATACGCCGGTATAAAATACCACCTGTTCGCTTCCCAGTTCCTGATTCAGAAATTTAATCAGCTCGTCCGACTCTTCAGTAGATATGTGGCCGGCCGAATGATTCTTAAGAATCTCTCCTTCAACGCAAATTAGATTGCAACGCATGGCAAGATCGCCCGGTTGCAACTCTACACCTATGCTGGCAGCTTCAAGAACCCCTCTGCCTTCGTAAACCTTTGGCATATTATATCCTAAAACCGCCATATTGGCTACTTCACTTCCCGGATGAAAGCCATCCGGTACGGTTTTTAGTCTTCCATTTCTTCCTAATGCGGCCAATTTATCCATGTAAGGTGTATCAGCAGCTTGTAAGGGAGTAAGACCTCCCAGGGCTTCAATTGGCTCATCAGCCATTCCATCGCCTAAAATAACTATGTGTTTCATAATGTACCCTTTCCTCCTGATTTATTAACGAATATTGGCTATGGAAATTATGTCTGCAAACACACCGGCTGCCGTAACATCGGCTCCGGCTCCATAACCTTTAATAATCATGGGATATTCGTGATATCGCTCCGTGGAAATCATGATTATGTTATTGCTCCCTTCCAGTTCGTAGAAGGGATGATGACTGTCTACTTCCTGTAGTCCCACACGGCATTTACCCTTTTCCATGGAAGCTACAAAACGGAAACGCTTGTGTTCTTTTTCCAGATATTGTCTTTTTTCTTCAAACTCAGCGTCCAGTTCGGTAATGCTACTCCAAAAATCTTCCAATGAACCGGCAAAGAACTTCTCAGGAATAAACAGATCCTTTACAACATCGGCTTGTTCTACTTTATAACCGGCTTCGCGTGCCAGAATAACCAATTTACGTATTACATCTTTACCGCTTAAGTCAATGCGTGGGTCTGGCTCTGAATATCCTGCCTGCTTTGCCATTCGGATGGCTGTACTCAACGGTACATCTGCACTCAGGGTATTGAATATGTAATTAAGTGTTCCTGATAATACGGCCTCCAGTTTTAGAATATGATCGCCGCTGTTGATCAGGTCGTTCATCGTATTGATGATGGGAAGTCCAGCTCCAACATTGGTCTCAAAGAGAAATTTGACGCCACGGTGGCGGGAAATCTCTTTAAGTTTAAAATAATTGTCGTATGATGATGATGCAGCCAGTTTATTGGCCGCAACCACAGATATATTGTTGTTTAGCAATGTTTCATAAAGCCCTGCAACATCCGGACTAGCAGTGCAATCCACAAAAACTGAATTAAATATATTCATCTGAAGAATCTCTTCACAAAGTTTTACCGGCGAACTATCCAGACCTTTCATCTTTAAATCGTCTTGCCAATTGGTAAGGTCCAGACCTTCTCTGCAGAACAATGCTTTCCGGGTGTTGGCTATCCCAACAACATTCAGTTTAAGTCCGTTTTGTTCCATCAGGTTTACCCGCTGGTTTTTTATTTGTTCAAGCAGACTGCCACCCACGATTCCAACTCCGGTTACAAACAGGTTCAGCACTTTGTATTCCGACAGAAAAAAGGAGTCGTGAATAGAGTTTAAGGCTTTCCGAAGGTGTTTTGCTTTGATTACAAATGAGATATTTGTTTCGGATGCTCCTTGTGCACAAGCAATAACACTGATACCGCTGCGCCCTAACGTTCCGAACAGTCTGCCGGCAATACCGGGTGTGCGTTTCATGTTTTCGCCTACAATTGCAACGGTTGCCAGATCGGTTTCTGCTTCAATATCATTGATTTCACCCTGCGAACGTTCTAATGCAAACTCTTCATTCAACACCTTTACTGCCACTTCCGCATCTGCGTTGCGAACAGCAAATGAGGTGTTGTTTTCCGAACTGGCCTGCGATACCATAAAAACACTTATGCCGCTTTTGGCAAGCGTTTTGAATATCCTGTAGTTTACTCCAATTACACCAACCATACCCAATCCTTGTACAGTAATCAGGCAAGTGTCGTTAATAGAGGAAATTCCCTTAATTGATTTTTGTTTTTCGTTGGCCGGCTTTTCTTTCGAGATATATGTGCCAGGCGCGTCCGGATTAAACGTATTCCGGATTCGGATCGGTATATTTTTATGATATACGGGGTAGATTGTTGGAGGATATATAACCTTGGCTCCAAAGTTACACAACTCCATTGCCTCAATAAAGGTTAGCTGATCAATAACATATGCCGAGCTGATAACCCTCGGATCGGCAGTCATGAAGCCATCAACGTCCGTCCAGATCTCAAGAATGGAGGCATCCAATGCTGTTGCCAGAATAGAAGCAGTATAATCCGAACCACCCCTTCCCAGGTTTGTTATCTCTCCATTTTCCTTACTTGTTGATATAAAACCAGGAACTAAGGATACTTTAGGTAAGGAGGCGAATGTCTCTTTGATAAGAGCGTTCGTAAGGTCGAAGTCAACAATGTGTTTGTTAAACTGCTTGATTGTTTTAATAAACTTACGTGAATCGAATAACACAGCGTCATTTATCACATTTGATACAATCAAAGACGAAAGCCGTTCTCCGTAACTTACAATTGTATCGGAAGTTTTGGCCGACAAATCATTGATAAGATAAACCCCTCTGAAGATGTTTCCAAGTTCGTCAAGCAAGGACATAGTCTGTTTTTGAACTTCCTTGCGTATAGTTATATCTGGTATTACTCCTTCTATCACATCCAGGTGACGGGAGATAATTTCTGAAAATTCTTTTTCGTAAGCAACATCGCCTTTCGATGCCATAGCTGAGGTGGCAAGTAATTTGTCCGTTATTCCTCCTAAAGCGGAAACAACTACAATGACAGGCTCTTCAATAGCCTCTACTATCTTCTTCACACTCAAAATGCTATTCACGGAACCTACGGATGTTCCGCCGAATTTTAATACTTTCATCGGTATGACGTATTTAATTTATATTTCTAGATTGAAAGGACCGGGCATGCCGGTAAAAAGAGATGCAATACTAAGGATTGCAACATCGCAGAACGTGGTTGCTGCGTATGCTTATATGTAGATTCTTCCCCCCTAAGGGGTCATTGTCAATGCCCAGGTATGGTATGCAAAAGTTGCAATCATTATTTTCTGTTCGATTGAATTCGTTATTATTTATTCGGCAATATTAGTGATAATTTTTCAATTGAAAGCGTTTTTAGGGAAATAACTTGATGTTTTGTTTGTAAAGTTGCCTTTTTGCTTACTTTTTCCTGTTTTTTGAAGCAATACTTCTTTCTATATCATCGCGACTTTTACTTTGTGTTACCAGGTAGACGCCTGAGAAAACAAATACTGCCGCAATGAGTTTGACCAACGAAAATGTGTCTTGACCAACCATGATGGCTATGATGGATGCGCCTAAGGGCTGTATGTAATTGTACATACTCATGGTTGTGGGACGTATCCTCTTCAATGAGATGGGAATTAACAGATAAGGGATGAAGGTTGCAAAAAACAGGACATAAAGAATTGACAAAATATATTGACTGTTGATAGTTCCATGAAATGCAGGCGTTTCAATAAGGTCGTCGTAAGTAAATGGAAATATAACAAGGGTTGAAAAAAGAAACATCCACTTCATTATTGTGACAGACGAGTAGCGTTTAGTAATGGGTTTGGCGATAACCAGATATATGGAGTATGAAAAAGAGCTTAGCATACACAACATATTACCTAGCAGATTGCTTTTACCGGAAGCCACTTGTCCTGAAGCCAAGATAAGCCCGATTGCTCCTGTTGCGCCAACCAATACCCCGAAAGCCTTCATCCGGGTAATAGGTTCATTCAGGATGATTGCGGCCAATACCATAACAAAAATAGGAGAAGCAGTCGATATGATCGACGCATCGATTGGCGAGGTATTTGTAAGACCGTATATGAACAATCCCTGATTGATGGTAATCCCTGTCATCGAACAGAAAAAGAGCAAGGCAAGATCTTTTTTGGGGACATGTTCCTTAGGCAAGAAAAGAGACGTTAGCCAAAACATTACACATGCAAACAGCATACGCAAGAGGGTTAAGCCAAAAGGGGTGACGTGTATGGGTAGTAATGATTTGGAAATGGTGATATTTATAGCAAACAGAATATTTACCATAAAAATCAACAAATGGCCTATGTATTTATCCTTTGTCATCATTGACCGTCAATTTATTTTTACAAATGTACTATTTGGGCTGATACTATAAACAAAGAACCATGCATTAATGAATGCATGGTTCTGAAATTTTGTGGGCAGTGATGGATTCGAACCACCGAAGACGAAGTCAGCTGAGTTACAGTCAGCCCCATTTGGCCACTCTGGTAACTGCCCTACAATAAAAATTATTTGAGCCTCTTGTCGGATTCGAACCAACGACCCCGAGATTACAAATCACGTGCTCTGGCCAACTGAGCTAAAGAGGCATTGCTTTTTTTCTTAGCGAGTGCAAAGGTAGTATAATATTTTAACAATCCAAATATTCCTGCAATTTTGTTGTATAGGGTGGATTTCTGCATTAAATGCTGTATTTTTGTATGCACAACTTGTGTTATAATATGTAATAATCTGATAATAAGAGTAAATGATGTTGATGTAATTTGTGTGTGCTGCGAACATAATTTACTTGAAAGGGGTTTTATAAGCAGAAAATAAATTTAATGAAGATGAAATTAATATATATTTATCACAGTTGCTATGCGATAGAGGGCGACGATTATACAATTTTAATCGACTTTTATAAAGATCAGTCAGACGTAAAAGGTCGTAAAATTGTTCAGGATATTCTTCTGAATCGTCCGGGCGCTTTTTATGTGCTTTCAACACACGGGCATAGTGATCATTTCACGCCCGAAGTTTTATCCTGGAAAATTAACAGACCGGATATTCACTATATCTTTTCGAAGGATATTCTGGTAGATGGTAAAGCATCTGCTACGGATGCTGTCTATTTAAACAAAGGAGAAACTTATCAGGATGATTTGTTGAAGATTGAGGCGTTTGGCTCCACCGATTTGGGCGTGTCGTTTTACATTGAAGTAGGAGGGAAGCGGATATTTCATGCCGGAGATTTAAATAATTGGCATTGGAATGAAGAGTCAACTCCTCAGGAGTCGGCCGAATATGAAGATTTCTACTTGAAAGAATTGTCGTATCTAGCCAAGAATGTTCCTTTAATTGATATGGCCATGTTTCCGGTTGATCCCCGGTTGGGAAAAGATTACATGCGGGGGGCGGAACAGTTGACAGATTATATATCTGTAAAGAATTTTGCACCCATGCATTTTGGACTCAAATATGATAAAGCAAATGCATTTGCTGCATACGCACGCATGAAGGATGTCCGGTTTGTAATGATTACAAAACCGGGAGAAAGTTTTGAATTTTAAACTATTAAATAGAATTATGGAGATAAAAAGCAGATTTGATCATTTCAATATCAATGTTCTTGATCTTGAGAGAAGTATTGAATTTTACCAAAAGGCTTTGGGCCTGAAAGAAAAAAAACGTAAAGTGGCATCCGACGGTTCATTTATTCTGGTCTACCTCGGCGAAGAAACAACAGGATTCCTGTTGGAACTTACCTGGTTAAGAGACAAGAAAGAACCATATGAACTTGGAGAAAATGAGAGCCATTTGTGTATGCGAGTGGAAGGCGATTACGATGAAATCCGTAAATACCATAAAGAGCTTGGATGTGTATGTTATGAAAACACATCCATGGGGCTTTACTTTATTAATGACCCGGATAATTATTGGATTGAAATTCTTCCGGTAAAATAAAATAGATTGTTTGTCCCCGTCCTCTCATAAGACGGGGATATTATTTAAATCAGATTATAGAATATGAATCAGAAAAGGATTCTTGAAATTTGTGCAAATTCTGCGGCAAGTTGCGTGGAAGCAGAAGCCGGGGGGGCGGCAAGGGTTGAACTATGTGCCGGTATTCCGGAGGGAGGTACAACTCCGAGTTATGGTGAAATCAGAATGGCTAAGGAGCTTACTTCCCATATTGATATAAATGTCATTATCAGACCCAGAGGAGGTGATTTTTTATATACTCCGGCAGAAATTCAATCCATGTTGTATGATATTGAATTGGCGAAACAGCTTGGAGTACATGGCGTTGTTTTCGGATGCCTCACAAAAGAAGGAGATGTGGATGTTCCATTACTAAATAAATTAGTGGCGGCATCCAAGCCTTTGTCGGTAACATTTCACAGGGCATTCGATGTGTGCAGGGATCCATTTGAAGCTTTGGAGCAGATTATTACTGCAGGATGTGACAGAATCCTCACTTCAGGACAGCAGCAGGATGCTGTAAAGGGAATTCCTTTATTGGCTGAGTTGGTACAAAGGGCCGGTGAACGTATAATTATTATGCCGGGTTGCGGAGTAAGGGAGAACAATATTGCACAGATCGAGCAGGAAACAGGAGCGAAAGAATTCCACACATCAGCCAGAAGTACCGTTTTTAGCCAGATGGTGTACCGAAACGAAAATGTACCGATGGGAAGTGCTGCTCTGGGTTCCGAATTCGAAACGCAACAAACTGATAGAAAGAAAGTGTCTGCTTGTTTGATGTAATAATTGTTTTATGTATCTTCGTCCATTCTTTAGACGAAATCACATGAAATGCATATCTATAATTGTTAGCCTCTTTTGCTTTTTATCTGCTTATGCACAACAAGATTCTGTAGTGCCTTTTGATAAAGCATATAAACGTGTATATTACGCAACGAAAATCTCAGACAATAAACCCGTTATCGATGGGATGCTGAATGATCTTCTCTGGCAGGAGGAAGGTGTGTGGACTGAAAAGTTTGTACAGGTTTCTCCTTTCGAGAGGGTCATTTCTTTATCCCCTACAAAAGCCAAATTATTTTACGATGATAAATTTATTTATGTTGGAATTTATTGTAAAGACGCTGTTCCCGAAAAGATAAATCAATTTATTGGAAACCGCGACGATAACAGCTTGGGCGATCTGGTAAGTATTGCCTTTGATACTTACCACGACTTTCGGGCCGCTCCGGAGTTCAATATCAATGCCGGAGGAAATAAAACAGATCTTGTTGTAACCGATAAACTAAACGTTAATTTGAGTTGGAATGCTGTTTGGGAAGGGAAGACTTCGGTAAACAAAGCAGACTCCAGCTGGTCGGCCGAATTAAAAATTCCATTTAGTCAGCTTCGCTACAATCAACTGTCCGAAGAAGGGATTTGGGGATTGCACATCCGACGGATTATCCGTCGTAATAATGAAGTTCAGAATTGGAGTATGATTCCGCTAAAGAATAACGGCCATGTGTTTTCATTTGGTGAGGTACACCAGATGACAGAACTACCCAAAGCCCGTGGAATAGAATTTCTGCCTTATACGATGGGAAAGTTTACCAGCGAACCGGTAGTTCCCGGAAGTCCCTATCAAACAGGTAACCGTTGGAAAGGAAATATAGGGATGGATGCAAAGTTTGCCTTGTCTGATTTTACGCTGGATATGACAATCAATCCGGATTATGGACAGGTTGAATTGGACCCTTCTGTAATGAATCTGACTGCATACGAGACATTTTACGACGAGAAGCGCCCTTTCTTTTTGGAAGGAAAACATATTCTCGATTTTGCCAGTGGTAATGATATGATGTTCTATACACGCAGAATTGGCGGATCACCTTCATACTCACCCTCCGGAATCGATAATGTAAATTCATTTACCGAAACAAAAGAGAATGTACCTATTTTGGGGGCACTAAAGCTTACCGGAACAAACAGGCATGGACTAACCATGGGTGTTCTGCAAAGTATTACGGCCCGCTCATCAGCCAAAGTAAGTCGTAATGGAATGGAAACGGAAGAAGTGGTGGAACCGCTCACAAATTATTCCGTTGCCCGGGTTCAAAAAAACTGGAAGGGTAATACCTTGTTGGGAGGAATGGTAACGTCGGTCAACCGTTTCATGGAAGACTCGCCTTTAAAAGAGATTCTGTTCAGCAATGCCTATTCGGCCGGGATCGATTTTGTTCAATATTTTAGTAACCGTTTGTATTACATTGACTTTAAGGGAATATACAGCTCAGTAAATGGATCTGAAAATGCCATCAGTCTGCTTCAACGGAATCCGGTACACTATTACCAAAGAGAATCAGCGCAATCTTATCTGGGAGTAGATTCCAGGCGTACTTCACTAAATGGTACGGGAGGATATCTGAAAGTAGGTCGTAAAGGAAATGCAAAATGGTTTTTTTCCGAAACCGTCGGTTGGACATCTCCTGGTTTTGATTTAAATGCCATTGGTTATCTTAAAGAGGCGGATTTTTATGAAAATGAATCGGAAATAGGGTATCGTCAAACTACCAACTGGAAGATGTTCAGATCCAATACCTTTACGCTTACTCAAAGAAACCGATGGAATTATGGGGGAGAGTCAGTATTGAATACTGCATCCTTAAGATGGCAGAGTATGACAATGAAACGGTATGAAATAGATTTTAAGGAGACCTGGGTCTGGAACATGCTTGATAGTCGTATGTTGCGTGGAGGTAAGGATATGAGATTCGACCCCAGTTTCAATACCTATCTGAAAATAAATACGGATAAAGCAAAAAGGGTGCTGTTTACAATGACTTACGAAGGAACACATAATACAGACGGATACAATTCGGCCAACAAAATAAGTCCTGCTTTTACATTCCGTTTAGGAAACCATGTTTATCTTTCCAGTCAGTTTGATTATGCCTGGAACAAAGATAACTTACAATACGTAAGTTCATCCGTGCCGTTGGGAAATCAGATTTTGCCCATCCGTCCTGTTGTCCCATACTATGTGATGGGGCATATGAGTCAGGAAACCTATGGTTTAACCATGAAGCTTCAGGTAAATGTTACACCTGATATATCCTTGCAGCTTTACGGATCACCATTTACCTCAACTGCAACATTCAGCGACTTCAAAGTAGCGGATAATACCACTTCATCTACCTATTCGGAACGTTGCATACCTATCGATCCTGCCAGCTTGAAGCTTTCAAACAATATCTATTCGGTTGAAAAAGAGGGAGTACCTGTCTTTAATTTCCGAAAACCCGACTTTAGTTTCAATGAGTTCCGATCTAATGTCGTAGCTCGATGGGAATACCTTCCGGGATCAACGCTCTTTTTTGTATGGGAGCATAGAATGTCCGATCGGGCAAGCAGTGTAATTAATGGTTGGGGAGACAATCTGGATCGGATGTTTGGTCTGCCTGCCAGAAATACATTTATGATTAAAGTAAATTATTGGTTTTCCATATAAAAATATGGATATTGTCTACATGAATCTGAAACTAATTAATAAATTTGCAAGAATAGAATATTTAGATTTACTAAAATGGAAAAAAGAAGACTTACCCGTTCTAACAATGGTATGATTGCCGGAATATGTGCCGGTATAGCCGATTATTTTGATTGGGATCCTACGATGGTCCGTATCGGTTATATACTGTTAAGCCTATTTACTGTGTTTGCAGGTTTCTTGATGTACATTGTTTGTTGGATTGTTATTCCTAAAGAGAATTAATGGATTTTGAACTTTCTTCAATCTTTTCGCCTACCGGAGATCAGCCTGATGCCATAGCTGCGTTATCTAACGGAGTTACAGAAGGTGTGCCTTTTCAGACCCTTTTGGGTGTAACGGGTTCGGGTAAAACTTTTACGATTGCGAATGTAATCAAGGAGGTAAAGAAACCTACCTTGATTCTAAGTCATAACAAAACCCTGGCTGCACAATTATATAGTGAATTTAAAAGCTTCTTCCCTAATAATGCGGTGGAGTATTTTGTATCTTACTATGATTATTATCAGCCTGAAGCCTACCTTCCCACAACAGATACTTATATAGAAAAGGATCTGGCAATAAATGATGAGATTGAGAAGTTACGATTAAGAACTACCGCTTCCCTTCTTTCGGGGCGTAAAGACATCATTGTGATATCCTCTGTATCCTGTTTGTATGGTATGGCAGACCCAACAGCTTTTGCTTCTAAAGTGACACATGTTTTCAGAGGGATGAAAATAGACCGGGATGCTTTGTTGCGTTGTTTTGTTGATGCGTTTTATGTAAACAACAAGGTAGAATTCAAAAGCGGCTGTTTTCGTGTTAATGGAGATACTGTGGATCTGTTCCCGGCAATTGAAACGTTCGATGGGGTTGCTTACCGTATTGAGTTTTGGGGAAATGAAATCGATCGTATCTCATCCTTCGACCCACTGTCGGGCAGAGAAATTGATGAGCAGGAAGAATTGAATGTCTACCCAACCAATCTGTTTGTAACATCCAAGGAACGAATGGCCGAAGCTATCGGTCAGATTGATGTGGACCTTGGAAAACAGGTTGAATATTTTAAGGAAATCGGTAAACCCTATGAGGCAAAACGCTTATACGAGCGGGTTGTCTTTGATTTGGAAATGATTAGGGAACTGGGCCATTGTTCGGGTATTGAAAACTATTCCCGTTATTTCGATGGTCGAAATGCCGGTGAACGACCTTATTGCTTGCTGGATTATTTCCCGAAAGATTTTTTGTTGGTGATAGACGAGAGTCATGTCACCGTCCCTCAGATAAGGGCCATGTACGGCGGAGACAGATCCCGAAAACAAAATCTGGTTGAATATGGCTTTAGGTTACCGGCTGCACTGGACAACCGCCCTCTTACATTCGAAGAGTTTGAATCGCTTACTCCTCAGGCAATATATGTAAGTGCTACACCTGCCGATTATGAACTGATAAAATCAGAGGGTGTTGTTGTTGATCAGTTGATTCGGCCTACCGGTCTGCTGGACCCGATAATTGAGGTTCGTCCCACATTGAATCAGATTGACGATTTAATGGAAGAGATAACAAAACGATCTGCCATTGATGAGAGGGTGCTGGTTACTACGCTGACCAAACGAATGGCTGAAGAGCTTACGGCTTACCTGGGTAGAATGGGCGTGAGATGTAATTATATTCATAGCGATGTAGACACGTTGGAGCGTGTTAAAATTATGGATGACCTACGCAAAGGATTGTTCGACGTGCTTATCGGTGTTAACTTGCTGAGAGAGGGCCTGGATTTACCGGAAGTTTCGTTGGTGGCCATTCTGGATGCCGATAAAGAGGGCTTTTTACGATCCCATCGTTCATTAACGCAGACAGCCGGTCGTGCTGCCCGTAATATAAACGGGAAAGTAATTTTCTATGCAGACCGTATTACAGACAGTATGCGTAAAACTATGGATGAGACTACCCGTCGACGCGAAAAACAATTGGCATATAACGAAAAGCATGGCATTACTCCTCAGCAGATTGTTAAGAATACAGGCTCTTTCTTAGGCGAAAAGCAGCTTCAAGGCGTGGAGCCTTACGCTTACATTGAGCCAGAACCAAGTCTGGCTGCAGATCCGGTGGTTCAATATATGAACAAAGCCCAGCTTGAAAAAGCGATTGAACGAACAAAGAAACAGATGATGGAAGCAGCTAAAAATCTTGATTTTCTTGAAGCTGCACAATTTCGTGATGAGCTTATAAAGCTGGAGGATTTGCTTAAGGCCAAAGTCTGATTATCACTAAAAAGAGTAAGATATGAATTTGCTTAAGATTGTATTTGTACTGTTGTCCGTTACGGTTCAGACCGCCGCTAAGGTAGTTTATTTGCCTTCAGATTCTCTTATTTTCGAGAAGTGTATGCAGGCGATGGATGTAAACAAGGATCTTCCATTGCAAGATTTAGTGGTGCAGACAGCCTTATATTTTGAAGGCACCCCCTATGTTGCCTCAACCCTGGAACAGACGCCGGAACAACTGGTTGTAAATCTTCGTGAATTTGACTGTACTACCTTTGTTGAATCGGTCCTGGCTCTTTCATACACCCGAAAAGATAAAAACCCCTCTTTCCAAACGTATTGTATGAATTTGAAACGGATACGATATAGAGAAGAGATAAAAGATTACAGTTCGAGGTTGCATTATACGACAGACTGGATTCAGACAAACGAAAAACGGGGATTTGTAAAGGATATCTCACAACAACTCGGAGGGGCGATATTGCCTGTAAATTTATATTTTATGTCGACTAATGCCGATAAGTACAAACAGCTTTTAAATAATCCTCAGCTAACAGACAAGATTAGACAACAAGAACAAGCGGTAAACGCTCTGCCACATTATTATGTTCCTGTATCCGATATCGATAAAAGATCCGGGATGGTAAAAAGCGGAGATATGGTCTGCTTTGTCACAACAATTAAAGGATTGGACGTGTCTCATGTGGGTTTTGCACTTCATAAGGACGGGATGTTGACATTTATACATGCTTCGTTAACTGCCAAAAAAGTGATTGTAAATCCTATTTCCATTCAAGCCTACGTTGAGGGAATCAAACACAATAACGGAGTGTTGTTTGTAAGACCTCTTGAGCAATCATTGAAATAATTCAAAAGCAAAACGGAAACCCGCGCGTTGGTATTCTCCTTTCTCAAATCCTGCAAACACTGCAATATTGAAAAGATGATTACCAATTCCATAACCCACTTCAGTGTAGCTTGGGAGATAGGGCGTGAAAAGCTGGCTCAAATACAGCCGCTCTGTAAAGATATGCTTGGAAGCCTCTTTTTTTAACAGATGCATAAGGATAAACGGACTTTCATACATTACATGTGCCTGTACATAGGAATTGGATGCGTTGTACCATTCTCCCGGCAGTAATTGAAACACGCCTCCGATTCTGTCGTTCCATGAGTCGGGAAAGTGGCGTCTGGTAAAATAACGGAAATCCGCAAAATAAACAGACCTTTGTCTGGTAAAGAATCCGGCACTAACATAGTAATTAAAGCGCTTGAGAAGTCCCATGTTTATAACCTGCTGAATATCTGCTTCTATTCGTTCATAATCACTCAAACTTCCCAGTACGCCTCGTATGCCTCGGGCATATTCGACTGAAATGGTTGGAAGACAGGATTGAACATATTCCTTTAGTCTGCCATCCATCCGGTAGTACTGATAGGGGGTGTAGGATAACCCGATATACGGAACGAAATCATTGTAATTGTCGTAAATCACATCAATAATTTCACCTTCGTTAAGTAGCTTTTTTCCATTGGTGACAGGTGTTCGGTGATGGAATGTAAGTCCGCTATGCAGTTGCAATCCATTCAGTAATTCAATCTTATTTCGCAGGTCAGCATAATAGTCTCTGTAGTATTTAAGATTCAGATTGTCGAATGAAAAAGCTGAATCTTTTACCAGTTCTTTAATCTGATTTGTAATTTCCGACGAGTAATTCTGGTTGCCGTTTGCAAAGGTCAGACTTAATGTTCCTGTTTTCTCAGGAGCATAAACCCAGTCGCCTGCCAACTTATAGAAAAACTCCTTTCTCTTGAATACAAACCCAATTTCAGGACGAAAGCGTATTTGCCGGTCATCCTTAAGCCTTTTACTAACCCGTAGTTGTTGCCGGAAACTTATTCCATCCAGTTTTGTATATCCAAACATAAATGGGTTGAGTATTCCGGAATACTTCATTCGGGTTGAGTGTATGTCGAACCTCATCGAGTTTGTAAGAGTTTCGGTCAGTTTTAGATATTTCTGGATAGCCGTAGAGTCGGCTGTAATTTTCTTTTCGTTCAGGGGTAGTGCTAATAATATGGATTCCTCTACCGTTAATTTGCTTTTCCTATTTGCCGACCAATATAATGTATCCTTTACTACAGGAATGGTGTCGGTTTCAAAATGGTAATAGTTTGAAAGATCAAGCGTTCGTTCAGATTCCACATCTGCAATGTTTTCGATTTCGGTCCACGAAACCGATTTAAAGTCATAATTTATTTTATAGTTGCACTCAATTGAATTGCCTAATGCCTTATAACGTAGATTAAGTGATGCTGTATTAGGCAGACACAGATGCTGATATAATTTATTAAAGTCGATAATCAAATTAAACTCTGCGAAAGAAACCCGACCGTTTATATCGAGTTTTTCAATTGAATTAAGATTGTCTCTTATATACAGATAGCCGCAAATGAGTTTCTGACTCCATTGTTTCGGCATAACACAAATCTTGAAAATCCGGCTTGTGTCTGTTTCTTCAATCCCGTCGACCCAGTAGGTGTAATATTTGGAAGCATGAGTGCCTACGGGAGTTATAATCAGTTCGTCGTAAGCTGTTTCAGAATTTACGTTTAGACTTAAGAATTTAAGGACTTCACTAATTTGTTTGTTAGAAGGTATGTTATTGCCGTTTATAGCATTAAACTTGTGATAAAAATGGTTGGGAGAAACAAACCGGGTATTAGCCAGCAATTCAAAAAACGTTTCTTTGTTTTTGTTGTCAATCGGAAATAGCTTAGGAACGTAGCGCATGAGCGCGTTGCTTTTTAGAATTTCGGAATGACCTTTTATGTATACTTCGGCCTCATAGTTGGAAAGAGCTTTTTTATGCATTTCGGCATTTAATCCAACCAGGTACATTATAGAGTCGGCCATCTGTTCTTTAACCGGGTCATCACAAACTCTATAGGCAAAACCTTTTCCATAGGAATAAGTACTCCAAACTATATTCCCTGCCAGAAACAGAAATAGATAGATGTATCTATATAGATGCATAAGAGTCTGAAAAATCAAATTATAACAAACTTAATGATTTTCTTTTCTAAAGAAAAGAAAAGGTGCTATAATAATTTATTAAATAAAATTATTTGTTGTATTTATTATTTTATTTTCAAATAAAATTCTATATTTGTGCTTCACAAGTATGTTATAAAGCAGTATCGTGGTAAAGCATCAAAAAGAAGAAGTCGATTTTTCGGCTAGTTTATCAGAGGTATGGAGAGTATTGAACGATAAGGAACGTGATATTCTCCGCAATAATGCAATCGTTCAGCATTTTAAGCGGAATGAGTTGATTTATTGTGAAGGTGATGAGCCTAAGGATATGATGTGCTTATTAAAAGGCAAAGTCAAAATCTTTAAAGAAGGAGTTGGCGGGCGAAGTCAGATTATACGGATGATTAAACCTGTGCAATACTTCGGATATCGTGCTAATTTTGCTCAGGAGCAATATCTTACCAATGCATCTGCCTTCGAAGCATCAACTGTTTGTCTCATTCCGATGACTGTGGTTACCAGCCTGATTATGGCAAATGCTGAACTGGCCATGTTTTTTATCCGTCAGCTTTCTGTCGATCTGGGTATTGCAGACGAACGAACTGTAAATCTTACACAAAAACATATTCGCGGACGTTTGGCAGAATCTTTGTTGTTTTTGCAGGATAGTTATGGATTGGAAGAAGACGGAGCTACGATTAGCATCTATCTTTCAAGAGAAGATTTGGCCAACTTGTCGAATATGACAACATCCAATGCCATTCGTACATTATCTAATTTTGTTACCGAACGGATAATTGCTTTAGACGGAAGGAAGATTAAGATTATCGATGAAGACCGCTTACGTAAGATAAGTAAACTAGGATAATTTAAACACAACATACATTATATAGTAAAAAAGGCGTTTCTAATAAAAGAAACGCCTTTTTTGCTTATTCTGAAGTAGCTTATTTATTGTATTTGCTAGTTACAACCTGTATTTTCATACTTTCAGCATCTTTACGAAGCTTTACACCGGAGGGCGACAAGTAATGATTTAACGAGATTGTATAAAAACTGTTAGTGCCGCCGTAATAAGATCCATAGCTACCTTTTACTCTTTCTACCGGAACAACCAATAGTTGAAGATCTTTATCCGGAGCCTTTTCTATCTGATTCTTTAATATATATGAAATATTTTTAAAGTTATATTGACGACTGGCTGCATCGTAATCGTCGGATAGGAAGGACGTAACATTGTTTTCAATGCTTCTGTTTTCAAAGAAAGTCTTGACTGAATCTTCCGGAATTAACAATAAATTGGTAGGAGGAGCCAACGCATATTTCCAGTTCTCCTGTGGCATTGCTTTTAGTGTAAGCGGCATATTGTTAATAATACGTCCGTCTATAACCTTGATAATTTCGGAAGCAGGGATCGTAAGCTTCGTGAAAACACCGGCTGGGGTTTTCAAATAGGTATAATCGTTATTGGGTTGCAGAATTGTTTCCAGTCCTGAATTCGCAATGTGATTCAATTGAATAACCTCTTTTGTTGTGTTGAAACGTTCAACACCCTGGGCAACATAAGATGAATCCTGACCGGCGCTACCCTTTACAGTTGCAGTATATTTGTAATACATACTGAAGGTAGTATTGGATACATTCAATATATTACCGCTACCAAAAGTAGTAGTGATATATAGGCCAGGGAAAAACTTGTTGAAGTTTTCCTGATTTTTGAATGAATTCGGGTTATTCACCGTTTCATTATAGAAATTCTGTCCGACAGATTTGGTGAGTCGAACCGATACGTGAGGTACGTAGTAGTTTGCGTCATCCGTATTGGTTATGCCACGAATCGAATCAGACACGGTTGCATCATACGCTGTATAGGTCTGCATACCCAAAGAGGTCTGCATATTCGTATAATCGGCCGGGTTCATGTTGGTATAGTAATTCTTATTCAGAGGCTTATCAACATTGTATACCTGTACACGCATGGGGGTAAGGGTATCACCGATAGAAGAATAGTAAGTTATACGTAAATCTACAGAGTCGATCACTCCATTGATAGGTGTATGTGTAAATTTAAAATTCTCCGGACAATAAAACTGGCAAATATAATCCGATTTAAGATTTCCATACAGCGGATCATAAATCTGTCCTAATAACCCGGTTACACTTTTAGCAAAGATCGAATCGACCTTTACCGTTGAAGCTGACATCGAAAAGGTATCCGTAAATACGGCAATCTTATCGCTATCCGGTTGAATCGAGGAACCCACCAGGTTCAGATCATCATCACAACCAATCATTGACAATGCGGTTGCACCAAGTCCTAGTATAAAAAGCTTGATTTTCATTATAGTTACTGATTTTTGTCCAATACTACATCATAAAACGAGTTGAATGCATCAAGATACGTTTCTGGTGACTGGTAAGGGAGAAACGGGATTTGTTTATTTGATTCTATATACTTACTGATTTCCGGGTTGATGGACTCGCTTCCCTGTATAACACCATCCGAAAAATCGATGGCCAGTTTGGCAAGCGAAACAAAACTTGCATCCTCCTTAATAGAACGCAAATCATTTTCTGCTATTCCATCCATTTGCAGTTTCTTTCCAAAATCGTTGCGGAAAGGAACTTTAAAATCGTCGCCATAAATTGAATACACAATTTTTGCATTACGAAGACAAGGATCATCTGCATAGGCACGTTTGATGTAAAGTCCGGTAAGGGCCGACATCCATCCATGACAATGAATCAGGTCCGGGATCCAGCGTAATTTCTTTACAGTTTCAAGTACACCACGTACATAAAATATGGAACGGTCGTCGTTGTCTTCATATTCGTTGCCAGCCTCGTCGATTACGGTCGATTTCCGTTGAAAGAAGTCGTCGTTATCGATAAAGTAAACCTGCATTCTGGCAGACTGAATAGATGCAACCTTAATAATCAGCGGGTGATCAGTGTCATCAATTATAAGATTCATTCCAGAAAGACGTATTACTTCATGAAGTTGATTGCGTCGTTCGTTAATATTTCCGAACTTAGGCATGAATGTCCTGATTTCGCGGCCTCTATCCTGAATTCCTTGCGGCAAATTTCTACAAATCGTTGCAATTTCAGATTCGGGAAGATAAGGTGTAATTTCTTGAGTAATAAACAAGATCTTTTTTGCATCCATTCTATAAACATATATTTTAAAACGGTACAAAGATAGTAAAAAAAAACGGTTAATTATCAAAGGTTTCCGATGAATGATTTTTGATGAAAATTAAAACATCCTTTAATTGTCCATCATTTAGCGAGTTATCAATAATCCTCTGTATAAAAATGCCGCTTTACTTTCATATCCGGTAATTATTTATTTGCTTTGCACCTTCATTAAGCGTCTAAATGATGAAAATAGTAAACAGTATTAATGAGTTGCGTTGTCATCTTGCAGAAGATAAGCAAAAAGGCAAAAGAATTGGTTTTGTTCCTACAATGGGAGCTTTGCATGCAGGACACCTGAGCCTGGTCAACCGCTGCGTTTCAGAAAATGATATATGCGTAGTTAGTGTGTTTGTAAATCCAACACAGTTTAATAATCCGAATGATTTACTGACTTATCCCAGAACCCTGGAAAACGATTGCCGGTTATTGGAATCATCCGGGTGTAATTATGTATTTGCACCTACGGTAGAAGAAATGTATCCGGAGCCAGACACGAGGGTTTTCGATTTTGGGAAAGTATCTCAGGTGATGGAAGGAGCCCGCAGACCGGGCCATTTTAATGGTGTGGCTCAGATTGTGAGCAAGTTATTTTACGTTGTTGAGCCGGATGTGGCCTATTTCGGGGAAAAAGACTTTCAGCAGATTGCCGTAATCCGTGCCATGGTGAAGCAGCTTGATATCCCGGTTGAAATAGTGGACTGCCCTATTCAGCGGGAAGTTGACGGACTTGCCTTAAGCAGCCGGAATACACGTCTTACACCCGAACAGCGCCAAAAAGCACCTGTTATTGCCCGTACATTGAAAGAAAGTATTACCTTTGTACCCGAAAAGAGCGTCAGGGAAGTGCTTGATTATGTGGTATCCACTATTAATGCAGTTCCTGAAATGGAAGTCGAGTATTTCGAAATAGTGGATGGAAATACGCTCGAATCAATTGAGAACTGGTCCGACACCTCTTATCCGGTAGGATGTATTACCGTTTATTGTGGAGAGGTACGTTTAATTGACAATATCAAGTACTAAGGGTTTGAACAATACATTAAAACAATGTTTATAGAGGTAGTAAAATCAAAAATTCACAGAGTAACCGTAACTGAAGCCAACCTCAATTATATAGGTAGCATCACCATAGATGAAGATCTGATGGATGCAGCCAACCTGATTGAAAATGAAAAGGTTCAGATTGTGAATAATAATAACGGCGAACGTTTTGAAACTTATATCATTAAAGGAGAGCGTGGAACAGGTGTGATCTGTTTAAATGGAGCCGCAGCCAGAAAAGTGCAGCCGGGAGATGTGGTTATTATCATGTCTTACGCCTTAATGGATTTTGAAGAGGCGAAAACATTCAGACCAGCTGTTGTTTTTCCGGACACCGCGACCAATAAGTTAGTCTGAAAAAACAGTTGATTCATATAATGAACAGATAAACAAAGAAGCTCGCCCTTACACAGCGGGCTTTTTTTGTTATGATGAAACAAAAACAAATTATGTATTCTAATAAGCAAATCTGGAATGTAAGTTATCCGATATTTTTGAGTCTGCTGGCTCAGAATGTGATAAACGTAACAGACACCGCTTTCCTTGGTAGAGTAGGGGAAGTGGAGCTGGGTGCGGCAGCTATGGGCGGACTTTTCTATATCTGTATTTATACGATTGCCTTCGGATTCAGTACCGGATCACAAATAGTGATGGCCCGCAGGAATGGCGAAAAGCAATATGCAGATGTGGGGCCGGTAATGATTCAGGGAATTGTATTTCTATTCTTGTTGGCCGGGATTGTATTTACCTTATCCAAACTATATGCCGAAAACGTAATAAGTCTGCTTATCTCGTCCGAACAGGTACGAGGTGCAACCATGGAATTTCTTGATTGGCGTGTATTCGGATTCTTTTTCTCATTTGTAAACGTAATGTACCGTGCATTTTATGTGGGGATTACCCGCACAAAGGTACTTACTATGAATGCCGTTGTAATGGCTGTTACCAATGTTATTCTGGACTATGTGCTTATATTCGGTCATTTAGGATTTCCGGCAATGGGTATTAAAGGGGCGGCTATAGCTTCTGTCGTTGCCGAAGGAGGATCCATCCTTTTCTTTGTAATCTATACCCGGCTTACCGTAAACAGGAATAAGTACGGACTCAACAGGCTTACTTCATTCGATTTTGCATTACTCGGCAGGGTGCTTAACATATCCATTTTCACCATGATGCAGTATTTCTTTTCCATGGGAAGTTGGTTTATGTTTTTTGTTGTAGTTGAGCGGATCGGAGTGCGGGATCTGGCCATCGCCAATATTGTGCGAAGTATCTATGTGGTAATGGTAATTCCGGTAAGTGCCCTTTCAACAACGACCAATACATTTGTCAGCAACACGATAGGAGCCGGTAAAACAGACCAGGTTATGGGTGTAATTGCTAAAATATCCAAGCTGTCTTTTTATATAATGGCTGTATTTGCAAGTGTGGTTTGTCTTTTTCCTAAACTTATCTTGTCTGTATATACCAATGATCCGCTGCTGATAGCCGATTCTTATGCATCTATCTACGTGATATCTGCTGCGATGCTGATCAGCTCCGTCGGAAGTATCTTTTTTAGTGGTGTAACCGGAACCGGCAATACCCGTTCGGCACTTACCATGGAAACAATTACGCTGGTCTTTTACGGAGTATACATCTATCTGGTGGGGATGGTGTTTAAGCAACCGGTTGAAATCTGTTTCACTACAGAAATTGTCTATTACACAGGTTTGCTTGCATTCAGTTACTTATATTTGAAAAAAGGACGTTGGCAACATAAAAAGATATAGAGATTCCATCCCTTTTTTGTACATTTGCGCTTTAGTAAGAAAAAAAATAAATAAAATATAATAGATTATGTTTGAGAATTTAAGTGAGAGACTCGACCGATCGTTTAAACTGTTGAAAGGTGAGGGTAAGATTACCGAGATCAATGTAGCCGAAACCCTGAAAGATGTTCGTAAAGCATTGTTGGATGCTGACGTGAACTACAAGGTTGCCAAGCAATTTACCGATACAGTAAAAGAGAAAGCACTTGGACAGAATGTGCTTACATCCGTAAAGCCAAGTCAGCTTATGGTGAAAATTGTTCACGACGAGCTGGCCCGTTTGATGGGTGGTACGGCAATCGACGTTGAACTTAAAAGCTCTCCGGCTGTTATCTTGATGTCTGGTTTGCAGGGTTCGGGTAAAACAACCTTTTCCGGTAAGCTGGCCAATATGCTTAAAAGCAAGAAAGGGAAAAATCCGTTATTGGTTGCTTGCGACGTATACCGTCCTGCTGCTATCGAGCAGCTGCGGGTTCTTGGTGAACAGATCGGAGTACCTGTATATTCTGAAATAGATAGTAAAAATCCGGTTCAGATTGCGTTGAATGCAGTAAAAGAGGCCCGGGCTAAAGGACACGACCTTGTAATCGTGGATACCGCCGGCCGTTTAGCTATCGACGAGCAAATGATGAACGAGATTGCTGCGATCAAGAAAGCCCTTAACCCGGACGAAATCTTGTTTGTGGTAGACTCCATGACCGGTCAGGATGCAGTAAATACCGCTAAGGAATTTAACGAACGTCTCGACTTTAACGGAGTTGTTCTTACTAAGTTGGATGGTGATACACGAGGTGGTGCCGCACTTTCTATTCGTTCGGTTGTTGACAAGCCTATCAAGTTTGTTGGTACGGGCGAGAAGATGGATGCACTTGATATTTTCCACCCCGAACGTATGGCCGACCGTATCCTGGGTATGGGTGACATCGTTTCGTTGGTTGAAAGAGCTCAGGAGCAATACGATGAGGAAGAAGCTAAGCGTTTGCAGAAAAAAATTGCAAAGAACCAGTTTGACTTCAACGACTTTATTTCTCAGATTCAGCAGATCAAGAAGATGGGTAATCTGAAGGAGCTGGCATCCATGATCCCGGGTGTTGGAAAAGCATTGAAAGATATTGATATCGACGATAATGCCTTTAAGGGAATCGAAGCGATAATCTATTCGATGACTCCGGCCGAGCGTTCCAACCCTGCTATTTTAAACGGATCCCGTCGTGCCCGTATCGCTAAAGGAAGTGGTACCAGCATTCAGGAGGTAAATAAATTAATCAAGCAATTTGATGAAACCCGCAAGATGATGAA
The DNA here is from genome assembly GCF_050251695.1 of Macellibacteroides sp. Lineage (NCBI taxonomy): Bacteria > Pseudomonadati > Bacteroidota > Bacteroidia > Bacteroidales > Porphyromonadaceae > Macellibacteroides > Macellibacteroides sp. Next base: position 1,636 of record NZ_JBFWMI010000017.1, on the reverse strand, counting down.
GATGATGACAGCCATGAAGCCGGGTAGCAAGAAATTGCCTTCAATGAGAAGATAACACCAAAAGGAGAATATAATATGGAAGAACAACAGATGCAATTATTGGATGGAAAGGCTGTTGCAGCCCAGATGAAACAAGAAATTGCAGCAGAAGTAGCCCAGATTAAGGCTAACGGAGGTAAAGTTCCTCATTTGGCTGCCATCTTGGTGGGACATGATGGCGGAAGTGAAACGTATGTAGCCAGTAAGGTGAAAACGTGCGAAGAGGTTGGATTCAAATCTTCGCTGATCCGCTACGAAGAAGACGTTACCGAAGAGGAATTGCTTCGTAAGGTGGACGAGTTGAATAATGATCCGGATGTAGACGGATTTATCGTTCAATTGCCGTTACCCGCACATATATCGGAACAGAAGGTTATCGAAGCAGTAGATTATCGCAAAGATGTGGATGGATTCCATCCTATCAATGTAGGGCGTATGGCAATTGGCCTTCCATGTTTTGTTTCGGCTACACCGGCCGGCATACTGGAACTATTGAAGCGATACAACATTGAAACAAAAGGCAAACACTGTGTAGTGCTTGGCCGTAGCAATATTGTAGGCAAGCCCATGGCTACGCTGATGATGCAGAAAGCATATCCGGGCGATTGTACCGTAACGGTTTGTCACAGTCGTTCGGAAAATCTGAAGGAGATGTGTCTTGCTGCAGATATCATTATCGTTGCTTTGGGAGTTCCTGAATTTCTTAAAGAAGATATGGTCAAGAAGGGGGCTGTTATTGTTGACGTGGGTACTACCCGTATGCCAAGCAGCGTAACCAAGAGCGGATACAAGCTAACAGGCGATGTTAAGTTTGATGAAGTGGCACCTAAGTGTTCGTATATCACACCAGTACCGGGTGGGGTAGGACCTATGACCATCATTTCTCTTATGAGAAATACCTTGCTTGCAGGTAAAAAAGCAATTTACAAGTAAAAAAACGAGCAAAAGCTTTGCAAGATTAGAAATAATCCCTATCTTTGCACCGTCTTAAAGAAAACATGGTGGTTGTAGTTCAGTGGTAGAGCACCTGATTGTGGTTCAGGGTGTCGCGGGTTCGAATCCCGTCTTCCACCCAGTGCAAAGTAGAGAGTCTGAAACATTGTTTCAGACTCTTTTTTTGTTCACCCGGTTCGAACTTAAGGCGACTATTCCGGTATAAGCTTGGTCAATTCCTGTAAGGATTAAAGTAAAGGTATAGCAGGACTGACCTGGGCAGTCAACATTTTTCAGGACGGGTCATTATTTCTGATTTTCGCAAAACCATCTGTTATCCATCATTTTTAGCGCCCAACCACCTGTATGGCAGAGGTATAACCAATGACAGATGAGGTTTTTATATCTGTCAGCAGTCGAGTAGACCTGAGCATTTCAGCTCAAGCCTCTCACAGAACCGTGCGTGACAGTCTCCCATCACACGGCTCTTCTAATTCAGTCTTATAAGATTACCATTTACTGTTAGCTGTTGGAGTCACTCCCCACTGCCAGTGGTAAAAGAGTTTAGACTCTTTCCGGGAGATGTTTCCCAGCCAGTAGTAAGCCCGATAGGGTTTCCCCTTGAAGCGCTTGAACTTGGCTGTAACCCATCTGGCCAGATGTC